>JAFVXP010000004.1 GCA_017501055.1 Clostridia bacterium
AAGATGCATTAACAGCACGTTGCTTTGAATATCTTATCCCCGACCCCCATAAAAACAGTACAGTTTGCAGTTTGTATCTTGACACGCCCGATCATCTGATGATAAGAACCTCCATTGAGGCAAAAACCTATAAAGAAAAGCTCCGCTTGAGAAGCTACGGTACTCCGAACGCAAAAAGCAAGGTCTTTCTTGAGATAAAGAAGAAATACAAAGGCGTTGTTTATAAACGAAGGATCTCCACAACGCTGGAAAAAGCAATGGATTATATTGAAAACGGAGCAAGACCCGAAAGCTCGCAGATTATGAACGAGATCGATTATGCAATGAACTTTTACGGAAATCCAAAGCCGAAAATGCTTGTTGCGTACGAGCGAGAGGCTTATTACATAAAGGATATGCCGAATCTTAGGATAACCTTCGATTCCAACGTAAGATACCGTACAGAAAGCCTCTTTCTTGAAGAAGGGAGCTTTGGAAAACCGATCTTGAGCGACGATGAATATATCCTCGAAATAAAGACCGACGGAAGTATGCCGATATGGCTTTCACATATTCTTGACGAGCTTACGATACTTCCCTCCTCGTTCTCAAAATACGGCAGATCCTATCTTGATGCAACCGGACTTTCCCCTATAAATATCAAATCGACCGAAGGAGAAGAAAATTATGTCTGCGCTGTTTGAATCTGTATTAAAGGACGGTTTTTCCGTCGAAGCATATTTAATATGCATTGCCTGTGCGCTTGTTTGCGGTATTATCGCCGCAATCTCGGCAAGCATACGCTCAATGCCTTCAAAGAGCTTTATAATATCTCTCATTTTGCTCCCGATGATAGTTTCAACCGTTATAACCATGGTAAACGGCAACGTCGGAACGGGTATTGCGGTTATGGGTGCATTTTCGCTCGTTCGTTTCCGTTCGGTGCCGGGTAAGGCGAAGGATATTGTTTCAATCTTCCTTTCGATGACGGCAGGCTTGGCTTGCGCAGGCGGTTACGTTGCTATTGCAATACTTTTCTCGCTTATCGTCGGTGCGGTGCTTTTTGCCCTCTCGTTCATTCCGCTTGGCTGTGACGAAATGATGAGCCTTAACATCACCGTTCCCGAATCCTTGAATTTTACAGACGCATTTTCCGACCTTTTCAAAAAATACACAAAATCCCACAAGCTTGTCAAAACAAAAACCTCAAATATGGGCAGTCTTTATAAGCTCTCCTACAAAATAAAGCCAAAGGACAGAACGCTCTTGAAGGAATTTATCGACGAGCTCCGCTGCCGCAACGGCAACCTTGAAATCTCAATCTTTGAATCTGCAGAAGAAGGTGAATCGCTTTGAAAAAGCTTTTGGCTTGCTCCCTCGTTTTTGCACTCCTGCTCTCGTTTGTAAGCTGTGATAATACCGAAGAACCTATTGATACCTCAAAAGACGTTTCCGTTTCTACAGAATCGGAAAACGTAAGCACAGACGTATCTTTTGTTGATACAGCGAATATGGATTTTGAATTTTCAAAGCGTGACAAGGAAAATTCTTACGACCAAAAGGATATAAGAACCCCTGCAGAATCCGAAAATTCCATTGATATAACCGCAGAAGGAACCTATATCTTCACGGGCGACATCAACAAGATGATAACCGTTTCTGTCGGTGACGAGGAAAAGGTTCAAATCGTCCTTGACAATACAAATATAAAAAACGAAAACGGTCCCTGTATCTTTATAAAATCGGGCGATAAGGTGTTTATAACCCTTAAAGAAGGTACGAAAAACACTATTTCCGACGGAACGGGGTACAGCCTTCAAGACGGTGATACCAATATCGACGGTGCAATATTCTCCCGTGCCGACCTTACGATAAACGGCAAGGGTGAGCTGACCGTTAAGGGTAACACAAAGCACGCTATAGTTTCTAAAGACGACCTTAATATCGTTTCTTCAACGCTTCATACAATATCTATCGGCGTTGGTCTTAACGGCAAGGACTGCGTTAAGATCTCCGACGCAAGCCTTACTCTTGATGCAGGCAGTGACGGCATTCGTTCCGACAACGCAGAGGACGCAGATCGTGGATTTGTTTATATCGAAAGCGGCAAGCTTGATATTACCTCCGGCAACGACGGTATTCAAGCAGAAACGGTTTTGAAAATCGACAATGCCGAGATCAATATCGTTTCAAACGGCGGTGCTGACAACAGAATGACGGGACTCAATTCCGATGAATCGTCAAAGGGCTTGAAGGCGGTTTATGACGTTCTGATAAACGGCGGTAAATTTAATATCGATTCGCAGGACGATTCTATCCACGCAAACAACTCTATCTCTATTAAAAACGGCGATTTTACCCTCAAAAGCGGTGATGACGGTATTCATGCCGATACCGACCTTGAAATATCTTCGGGTAATATAACGATCTTTAAAAGCTATGAAGGTCTTGAGGCAAGCAGAATTATCGTTTCGGGCGGTGAAATTGATATAACCGCTTCCGACGACGGATTGAACGCCGCAGGCGGTAATGACGGCTCGGGTATGCAAAACCCCAACTTCGGCAATCCGAACGGACAAATGCCCGACCAAAACGGTCAGCAAGACCCCAACCAGCAAGGTCAGCAACCCGGACAGATGCCTCCCGAAGGCTTTGACGGTCAACAAAATCCCAACCAAAGCGGCGAGCAACCTCCCCAAAAGCCCGACGGTAACTTTAACCCCGGCGGCGGTGATCACGGTGGCGGAGCACACGGTCAAAGACCCGGCGGTATGGGCGGTGATATTTTCGGCAACGACATTGGTGAAATTATAATCTCGGGCGGTAAGATAATAGTTGACGCCTCGGGCGACGGTATCGACTCCAACGGCACGGTAACCGTCAAGGGCGGTGTGACGCTTGTAAGCGGTCCGACCAACAACGGCAACGGTGCGCTTGACACCCAATCGGGCGCAACCGTAACGGGCGGTGTGTTTATTGCACTCGGAAGCTCGGGCATGGCGCAGGGATTCTCGAATGCAGAAAACCAAGGTGCAATTTACAGCACCTTCCAAAACTGCAACGGCGGAACCTCGTTCGCTCTTTGCGACAGCAACGGCAAGGCAATAGTTTCCTTCACTCCCAATAAAACCTATTCCTCTGCAGTAGTTTCCGCACCCGAGATTCAGGCAGGCAACACCTATACTCTCGTAGCAGGCGGAACGGTTGACGGTGCAGACGAAAACGGATATGCACGAAATACAACCATCAAGGACGGCGCAACACTTTCACAGATAGAAATGGTAACCCTCGTCTTCGGCTCCGGCGGTATGGGCATGGGTGGTAAACCGGGTCGTCGCTGACACTCCCAATAAAAAAGTTAATTAATTGCATAACAAAAGGGCATCATAACGATGCCCTTTTTCATTGTCACGTTTTAGGTTGGTTTTTAGCTCCTGCGTCGTCACCGTGAAGGATATAATTTGTTGTTTCTATTGAATTTGTTGTTTCCATTGTAGGGAGTAAGCGTCCTCGACGGTCCGCTACATAAAAAACAAATATAAGGTTATGTCTGTTTGAATAACAAAATCAACAATAACAAAACACAGCCGTAACCTTCCGTAAAACAACAAGGAAACGGACCGTCGAGGACGCCGGTCCCTACATTCGTGGATTTCGTTCTTATACAGACGTAAGATACAACGAAAAACAAAGAGTTCGGGAGGGTACAAGACCCTCCCCTACATTTTCTTTATTTCGTTTTGAAACGGACAGAAGAAACAACAAAACTTTATGTAGCGGACAGTCGAGGACGCCTGTCCCTACAAAAACAAATTTCCACACACAACAGAGTGAGATTCTTCACTTTATCACCCCACGAAACTTGTTTCGTGGGGACCCCGCCGTTCAGAATGACAGGTTGACGTTCAGAATGACACCTCTGTATTTTACAACACAAAAGGGCATCGTTATGATGCCCTTTTTTATTTTTATTTCATATTAAGCGTTGCGGAGTTTGTAAACATCGCATTACCGTATTTATCGGTAACAACGCAATACACCTGTCTGCCGGCACGGGCTTTTGTCATCGTTACGTAATACGTATCTCCCGTGAAGGAGGTCGTAAGAGTAAATGCAGTTGCGCCCACGTCTCTGAAATACCATTGATAAGTCAATCCGTCGCCAAGTGCTTTAACGGTAACCTTTGCCGTCTTTCCGTTTTCAACGGTGACCGATTGAAGCGGTGCGGTGATGCTTAGGCGCATACCGAGAGTTACGGTTTCGGTCTTAACGCTGTTGCCGTATTTATCGGTGATTACGCAATAAACCTGTCTGCCTGTGCGGACTTCGTTCATTGCCACGGAATAGGTATTGCCCGTGAAGGATTTTGTAAGATAGAACTTACTTGCGCCCCTATCCTTAAAGTACCATTCGTATTTTTTGCCCTCGCCCGAAGCCGAAACGGTTACCGTCGCCATACGTCCGTTGGTAACGGCAACGTCGGTAGGCTGGCTTGTAATCTTAACCGCCATACCGAGGGTTACGGTTTCGGTCTTGGCGGAATAGCCGTATTTATCGGTGACAACACAATAAACCTGACGTGAAGCACGGCTTCCGTCCATTTTCACGCTGTAGGTATTGGACTTAAAGCTGTTTGTGAGGCTGAATTTACTGTCGCCTTTGTTCTTATAATACCATTTATAAGTTAATCCTTCGCCGAC
Organism: Clostridia bacterium; assembly: GCA_017501055.1. GTDB lineage: Bacteria > Bacillota > Clostridia > Oscillospirales > CAG-382 > Coliplasma. The sequence continues at coordinate 4,680 of JAFVXP010000004.1, forward strand.
CGCTGTGAAGGATAGCTTCGCAACGGTTCCGCTTTGTGCGGATACGTTTGCGGGTTGTTTTGTAATCTTAACCGCCATGCCGAGCGTTACGGTTTCGGTTGTGACGGTATTGCCGTATTTATCGGTGATTACGCAATAAACCTGACGGAATGCACGGGAATCGGTCATTGTAACGCTGTAGGTATTGGACTTAAAGCTGTTTGTAAGACTAAATCCGCTTGCACCCTTGTTTTTGAAGTACCATTGATAAGTCAATCCGTCGCCAAGCGCATTAACAGTGACCTTTGCGGTCTCTCCGCTTTGAACGACGATAGATTCGGGTTGAGAAACAAGCTCGGCGGTGATATTTAGAGTTGCGATCTCGGTTTGTACCGTATTGCCGTATTTATCCGTAATAACGCAATAAACCTGTCTGCCGGCACGCTTTGCGTCCATTATAACGGCATAGTAGTTGGTTTTTGAGCTGTTGGTCGGAAGGAAGAAATCACTGTTTGCGTTCTTGTAATACCATTGATAAGTAAGACCTTCGCCGACTGCCGTTGTGGAAACTATTGCAATCTCTCCGCTTTCGGCACAAACGGAAATGGGTTCATAAATTATTTCAAGCTCTTCTTTGGGTTCTTCGGAAGGTTCTTCAGAGGGTTCTTCGGAAGGTTCTTCGGAAGGTTCTTCGGAAGGTTCTTCGGAGGGTTCCTCAGAAGGTTCTTCGGAAGGTTCTTCGGAAGGTTCTTCGGAGGGTTCCTCAGAAGGTTCTTCGGAAGGTTCTTCGGAAGG
>JAFVXP010000053.1 GCA_017501055.1 Clostridia bacterium
TAACCGTCTCCGTTCGGCTCGGTTATGGAAAGTGCACCCTCGCAGGCAATACCTTCAACCGTTTCAAGCGTACTGTCCGAGATAACGGGAGGGGTATTTATACTGTCCCCGAAAACCATATCGCAAAGCATTTCCGTTCCGTAATAGCCAACGCTGTCGCTTGTAAAGGAAAACGAAGCATTTTTGCAATCACCGTTCGGAACAAACTTCAAGAATTCAAGCGAATCGGCAGGGATAGTCTGACCCTTTACCACAGATTGACCCTTAAACACCAAAGCTCCCTTTTCGGCTTCGGGAAGGGTATTTACGGTGATACTGCCCAAGCTCTCGCCGAGGCAGGTTTCAAAGTCTTCTTTAGAAAAAGCGGTCTCCTTTCCTTTTTGGGTATGCTTTTTCAAAACCGTGTTCTTCTCCAAAATCGAAAACGCAGGGGGTCTGTCGGGCTTTTCTTCGGGCTTGTTCTCGTTTCCGCAGGATACGAAAAACAAACAAAGCGTTATTAACAATAATGAAATCAACTTTTTCATAACAGTTTTCTCCTTTTTGTAGCTTAGTTTCATATATACATAAAAAGGAGAGTTTTTATTCCCATTCTTCCACGAAAAAGAGTTGATTATGTATTATTTGTATGATAATATAGCATAAAAGGAGGGTGTTTCCGATGAACGAAAAATGTTTTGTTGCGGTAAGCGGCGGTGTTGATTCTGCCGTTGCGCTTCTCTTGATGAGAAACAAAGGCTTTTCTGTCGAGGGCATTACTATGAAGCCCTTCGGAAAAGAGCTTGTGCCGAATTTTTCGGAAAGCGAAGCCGAAGACGCAAAAAAGCTTTGCGATTCCCTGAATATCCCTCATCATCTTTTTGATCTGTCAGCCGAATTCAGAAAAACCGTTGTTGCGGATTTTATAAATGCCTATGCATCGGGCGAAACGCCGAACCCCTGCGTTGTTTGCAACAAATACATCAAATTCGGTGTATTGGCGGACAAAGCAAGGGAATTGGGCGCAAGTGCCTATGCAACGGGACATTACGTTAAAGTCGCTCAATGCGGTGACAGACGTGTTATCACCCGTGCCGACGACAAGGAAAAGGACCAAAGCTATGTTCTCTGGAGCTTGTCGCAGGAGCAGATCTCCAATTTCCATGCGCCTCTGGGTGAATATTCGAAAAACGAGGTTCGTGAGATAGCCGAGCAAAACGGGTTCCACGTTGCAAAGAAGGGTGACAGTCAGGATATTTGCTTTATTCCCGACGGCGATTACCGTTCGTTCCTCAACCGTATTGCAGGCAATACCGACAAAAAGGGTGATTTTGTCCTGTCGGACGGGAAGATACTCGGAAAACACCTTGGACAGCGTTGCTACACTATCGGTCAGCGAAAAGGGCTTGGTATTGCATATACCGAACCGCTTTACGTTATCGGACGTGATATTACGCAGAATAAAATTATCCTCGGCAGGAACGAAGACCTTTTCACGACCCGATTCACCGTTCGTGATGCGTCGTTCTCGGCTCTCGATTTTCCTACGGGCGCAATTAATTGTGAAGCACGCATACGGTACCGTGCGCCGTTTGTTAAATCGGTCTTAACGCCTATCGGCGAAGGCAGACTTTTGGTCGAAACAGAATCCCCCGTGCGTGCCGTCACCCCCGGTCAATCCGCCGTTTTTTACGACGGTGATACGTTGTTGGGCGGAGGCATAATTGTCGCTGACGCTCCCAATCAAAAACAAGTTTTTGATTGATTTTTGGGGTCCCCGCAAAACACACGGTTTTGCGGGGTGGTTGATGTCCGTTCGCTCGCGCCGTCGCGCCTCGCTTCGCTCGTCACTCGCGGACATCAAAGGTATAAAAATCGACGCACATGTCGCCGATTTTTATGGTGATTTTATTGTATGAAAAACGGCATCATCTGATGCCGTTTTCTATTTTTGTCTTCACGGTGTCGGTTGGGTCAGTATAACTGTCATTCTGAACGAAATGAATATGAAGTGAAGAATCTCAATTTGTTGTTTCTTTTGTCTTTGGACAATTAACTTTTTCGTTATACTATGTGAGATTCCTCGCAGGCTCGGAATGACAGGTTATGTCAAAAACCAACCTACTACGTGAAATGAAAGAAACGGACTCAAATGAGTCCGTTTGATATAAAAGTTTTTGGGGTTTCA
>JAFVXP010000054.1 GCA_017501055.1 Clostridia bacterium
TGACCGACGTCATATAAAAAGACGTATTGCCGCACTTTCGGAAGAGCTTGCCGATATCGAGCGTACCCGTGCGGTCAAACGTGCTTCCAGAAAGCGTTCGGGCATCAAATCCGCCGCTATAATCGGCTATACCAACGCAGGTAAATCAACGCTGTTGAATACTCTTACCGATGCGGGAATCCTTGCAGAGGACAAGCTTTTTGCAACGCTCGACCCTACGACAAGAAGATTAACTCTCCCCAGCGGAACCGAAATGCTCCTTACCGATACGGTAGGATTTATCGACAGACTTCCCACGCATCTCGTAAAGGCGTTCAAATCAACTCTTGAAGAATTGAAGTATGCCGACTATATCATTCTCATCACCGATGCGAGCGAGGAATTGACCGAGCGTGAACGTAAGCGTGCCGTCACAAAAACTCTTGTTGCGGAGCTTGGCGCAGGCGATAAACCGATGATAGAGGTCTTTAATAAATGCGATATGGCGCTTCGTGATACTCCCTTCCCGAAGGACAGTATAGAGATTTCCGCAATAAACGGTGAAGGTACGGACGTGCTTTTGGAACGTCTTGACGAGCTTGTTGCAAGCGGAAAGAAAAAGCTAAAGCTTCTAATTCCCCATTCCGAAGCAGGTGTCGTTGCGGAAATATACCGCCTTGCAACGGTTTTGGAATGTGAATACGTCGAATCGGGCGCACTCATAACCGCCGAATGCGATTCCCGTGCATCGGGAACCTTTGAAAAGTATATTACAGAATAAAATTCAGGGCACCCTTTTGGGTGCCCTTTTATGTATGGAGTATTATTTATCTTTCTTCACGAACTTCTTAAACAAGAAGATAACGAAACACAATGCCAAACCAACCGCAATAGCAACGACAAGGTCGTAAATTACGGTAAGACCGAAGGTCAAAAACGTAACGAGAATATCGGTCTTGGGTGCAGTTTTGACGATTTCTTTAATCTTCTTTGCTTCACTCATATTATAAGCAACAATAAAGAGTATTGCCGCAATCGTAGGCATGGGAATGAAGCCTGCAAGGGGCATAAGCCAAAGCAAAACGAAGAGCAAAACGATCGAATGAACCATACCTGCAACAGGGGTTCTGCCGCCGTTTTTAATGTTTGCCGCAGTTCTTGCGATGGCACCCGTCGCAGGGATACCGCCAAACAATACCGAACCGATATTTGCCGCACCCTGCGCAACAAGCTCTGCATTGGGGTTGTGCTTGGAGTTTATCATATTGTCTGCAACAACACAGGAAAGGAGCGATTCTATACCTGCAAGTATTGCAATAGTGAATGCATCGGGAAGGAGAGCCTTGATGTTTGCAAAGCTGAAATCAATACCCGAAAAATCAACCTTGGGAAGTCCCGTGGGGATAGTGTAAAGCTCGTCAATGGTAAAAACGCCTTCGTTAAGCACGGGAATGAACTTAACCATAAGTGCGCCGACGATAACCGCAATCAGGGAAGGCGGAACTCTCTTCTCGAACTTCGGATATACGATAAGTATCAAAAGCGAAACAGCGCCGACAACCAACGCCTGCCAAGAAAAAGTGCCTATCGAAGCAATATTAGCCTCGATCTTTTCAATAGTTTCGATAGGCTTAAGACCTTCTGCATAGGTAAGACCGATAAAATCCTTTATCTGTCCGATGAATATCGTAACTGCAATACCTGCGGTGAATCCGGTGGTTATCGTATGAGGAACGTACTTTATAAGCGCACCGAGCTTGAAAATACCCATAAGCAAGAGAATAATACCGGCAAGTACGGTTGCGACGAACAAACCGTCCATACCGTTTGCCGCAACAATTCCTGCAACTATCGTTGCAAAAGCGGCTGTCGGACCTGCGATCTGCACTCTGCTGCCGCCGAGGAACGAAACGATAAATCCTGCGGCAATAGCCGTATAGATACCGCAAGCAGGCTCAACACCCGATGCAAGTGCCAACGCAATAGAAAGGGGGAGTGCAATGATAGCAACGATTATACCTGCAACGATATCCTTTGTGAACTGCTGACCGCTGTAGTCTTTAATAGTTGAAAACAACTTTGGCTTTAAATAAAAATCCTTCATAATACAACTCTTTTCGTCATATATTTACGTTTTGGATTATATCACTCCGAATATGCTTTTTCAATGGTAAAAAAGCATAATGTTATTTACTAAGATGACGATGATATGGGCAAAAAAGAAAACGCAAGTGCTAAACTTGCGCCAATCTGTAGACAAAGTCTGCAGATTGGCAGAGAAAGAGAAAGGAAGTTATTTTTCACGAAAAACGAGCGTCGCCGTAGAAAACTACGGCAGTCGAAGTTTTTCGTGAAAGTGCTTGTAAATACAATAAAAATTCAATTCCTTATAGAAACAAATAACGCTTCCCGTTTCGAGAA
>JAFVXP010000055.1 GCA_017501055.1 Clostridia bacterium
GGTATATGCGCTATATCCCTTTTCGATAAGCGATTTCTTTGCTTTTTCTGCAAGTTCTTTATCTGCAAAAATGCCGTAAACCGAAGGTCCGCTTCCCGAAAGACGTGAATTCCTTGCGCCGAGCGACATCATCAATTCACGAATATCCTTCGTTTCGGGGCAAAGCTCGTCGGTGACGGGCTCGAATGCGTTGCCCAACGAGGAAATTATCCTATCAATATTGCCTTCATTTAAGGCATCGAGGAATATATCCGTATCGTTTCTGACGGGGAGGTTCTTTGCATCGTATTTACGGTATACCTCGGGCGTTGAAAGTCTGCCCTTTCCGATCGCTATAACGCAATTAAGAGAAGGAAGGCCCGATAATTCGGTCAGCACCTCGCCTCTGCCCTCGCAAAGAGCAACCCTTCCCAAAAGGCAGAGAGAAACGTCCGAGCCGAGCCTTTCGGCAAGCGAAAACAGCTTGTCCTGCGTTAAAGGGTTTCCGTACAGCTCGTTTAAACCCTTCAAAACCGCCGCCGCATCTGCACTTCCACCGCCCAATCCTGCAGGGAACGGAATATTCTTTTTAAGATAGATGCTTGCGCTGTTCTCAATACCAGATTCTGCAAAAAAGGCTTTTGCGGCACGAATGCATAGGTTATCGTCGGTTACTAACGATTTTATATTGCAATCGAACTTCAAAGCATCGCTTTTTTCGATGATAAGCTCATCGCAAAGCGATATCGGTGCCATGACCGAACGTAAGGTATGAAAACCGTCGTCACGGACACCTGTTATATCGAGAGTCAGATTTATCTTTGCGTATGCGTTTATTTTCATAGCGTTTTTATAAATTCTTCAATACGTTTAACTGCTTTTTTGATATGTGCGGGAGAATATGCATAGGAAAGTCTTGCAAAGCCGTTTCCGCTTTCACCGAACGCACTGCCGGGGACTATTGCACATTTCTTTTCGTAAAGAAGTCGTTCGCAGAACTGCTCATCCGGCATACCGAATTTTCTTATATCTGCAAAAACGTAAAATGCACCGTCGGGCATAAAGGTTTCTATGCCGATTCGGTTAAGCTCGCTTACAAGCAAGCGACGGCGTGCTTCGTATTCACCCTTCATATATTCAATATCCGCATCTCCGTTTTTGAGTGCTTCGATAGCGGCATATTGGCTTGTTGTGGGGGCGCACATAATTCCAAACTGATGCACCTTTGCCATCTGCTTTGTGAAATATTCGGGTGCAAGAGTATATCCCAATCTCCAACCCGTCATTGCATAGGCCTTTGAAAAGCCGTTTGCAATAATGGTACGTTCACGCATATCGGGAATAGACGCTATCGAAATATGCTTTTCTCCGTATGTAAGCTCTGCATATATCTCATCGGAAAGAACGCAGATATTAGTTTCACGGAGTACGTTTGCGATCTCCTCGAGGTCTTCTTTTCTCATAACCGAGCCTGTGGGGTTATTCGGGAAAGGAAGAACAAGAAGCTTTGTTTTATCGGTTATAGCGTTTCTAAGCTGTTCTGCTGTAAGGCGAAAGCCGTTATCGGGAGAAAGCTTTATCGGAACGGGAACACCGCCTGCAAGACGTGCAAGAGGCTCGTAGCAGACGAAGCAGGGTTCGGGGATGATTACCTCGTCACCGTTTTCGATAAGTGCACGCATTGCAATATCGATTGCTTCACTGCCGCCGACGGTTACGATTATTTCGGTTGCAGGGTCGTAATCAAGATTGAAACGGCGTTTTTGATAAGCCGCAATCTCCTGACGGAATTCCAATATACCGTTATTTGAAGTATAGTAAGTAAGCCCCTCTTCGAGCGAGCGTATACCCGCATTACGAATATGCCAAGGGGTTACAAAGTCCGGTTGTCCTACTGTTAAGCCTACGACGTCCTTCATTTCGTTGAGGATATCGAAAAACTTTCTGATACCGGAGGGTTTTATTTCTGTTACTTTAGCCGGCAGGCTTTTTGATATATCGAATTTCACCAGCTGTTTCCTCTTTTATCGGTCGTTTCGGTGCCGTAGATGACACCGTTTTCTTTATATTTTTGGAGCTCGAAATGGGTTGCGGTTGCGGTTACACCTTCTATTGTTGCAAGCTTTTCCGCAACGAAAAACGCAACGTCACGCATATTCGCACATTCAACGGTTATTGCAAGGTCAAAACCGCCTGACATAAGGCTTATAGACTTGACTTCGGGGAAATTGCAGATACGTTCCGCAACGGAATCGAAGCCTTTATCACGCTGAGGAATGGTTTTGAGCTCGATAAGCGCAGTTACGGCAGTTTTGCCGGTTTTGTGCCAATCAACGACGGTTCTGTATGTTATTATAGTTCCGTCGGCTTCACATTCTGCGATTATATCGGAAACCTCTTCTTCGGTTATACCGAGAAGCGTTGCCAATTCGGAATGTGACATACGTGCGTCCTTTTCGAGATATGCTAATATACGTTCTTTCATTTCAGTCCTCCTAAAGAGTGTCAAAATATTTTTTACGTTGTTCAAAACGTGTTACGTATTTAAAACCTATATTGCGAAGCATTTCCATTGCTTCTTTGAAGTTTGCCGATATATCACGGCAATGGTGGGAATCCGAGCCTATCGTTATATCCCTTCCGCCAAGCTCGTAATAAAAGCTGAACAGATCGGCATTGGGCAAGCATTCGCCCATAATCTGACGAAGCCCGGAAGTATTACATTCAAGCGTTAAGCCCTTATCGATGACCGCTTTTAATATCGGTTCAAAGTATTCCCTGCCCTTTGACTTTATATCCGGAAAATCGGTTATACCGTTTGCGAGATAGTAGCGTTTGGGATAGGTGATATGAGTTAGGACATCAAAATCGCCCCAATCGATAGTATCAAGCATTTCTGTGATATACAGATCCCAAAGTGCTTTATATTCCGCAACAGACAGCGATCTTATATCGGTATAGGAAAAGTCGGTTATACCTCTTACGGCGTGTACCGAGCCGAGAACGATGTCATAAGGGTATTTCTTAAGCTGTTCCTTTGCCTCGGCGGGCATATGAGTTGCCTGACCAAGCTCTATACCGTGATAGACAGAAAGTCTGCCTTCAAATTCGGCTTTTGCTTCTGTTATATCACGATAGATGCCCTCGTGGTCGAGCGGGGGAAAATAGCCGTCATAGATACCGTCGATATCGTAATGGTCGGTTATGGCAACACCGCTTAATCCTTTCTCTATTGCCGAAAGACATATCTCACGGATCGTACTGCCTTCTCCTTGCGGAATATCGCAGGAATATTGTGAATGGTTGTGGTTATCAAACATAATTATACCTTAATTAAAACATAGACATTTGGTCGGATTCGGGAAGGTCGCCAAAGCAATTATTCTTTGATAAAAGGTCCATAATAGACTTATTTATCGAAGCCTTAACACGAAGCTCCTCAACCGTTGTTGCTTCGCCGTTTTTGATTACTTCAACGATCTTTTCGCCGACAGCTTCACCAAGACCGTTAAGCGAGCAAAGCGGTAATCTTATCTTTCCGTTTTCGGGAACGAAGGCTTTTGCCTCTGATTTACCTATCGAAACGGGAAGGAAGGAAAAGCCTCTTGCGAACATTTCAAAAACGATACGCAAAATGATTATCATACCTTCTTCTGTTGCCGAAGGATTCGGTGCACTCTTTAATGCATTTAATCTTTCTTCGATCTTTGCTTTTCCGCTCATTACAAGCTCTGCATCGAAAAATTTACGTTTTATGGTGAAATAGGTTGCATAGAAAGCAACGGGCTGATAGATCTTAAACCAGCTTAGACGGAGAGAAGCGATGGTATATGCCGCCGCATGAGCCTTGGGGAACATATATTGTATTTTATTACAAGAAGCAATATACCATTCGGGAACGTTCTTTTCACGCATTGCGGCTTCCTGCTCGGGAAGCAAGCCTCTTCCCTTTCTGGTTCTTTCCATAGAGTCGAAGGCTATTGCCGAATCGAGCCCCATATGCATAAGATAGACCATTATACTGTCACGGGTACCGATAATTTGGTCGATAGTGCAGGTTCCGTTTTCGATAAGGTCCTTACCGTTGCCAAGCCAGATACCCGTACCGTGCGAAAGCCCCGCGATCTGAACAAGGTCGGCAAAGGATTTCGGCTTTGCATCGAGAATCATCTGGATCGAATAGTCGGTGCCGAATTCGGGGATACCGAGAGTTCCTATCGGACAGCCTATCTGTTCGGGAGTGACACCCAATGGTTTTGTTGAAGCGAAAAGCTCGATAACGTTCTTATCGTTCATGGGAACGTCACGTACGTCGATGCCCGTATAGTTTTGGAAATACCTGTAATAGGTCGGAACATCGTGTCCGAGTATATCAAGCTTCAAAATCGTATCGTGCAGATATTCAAACGCAAAGTGAGTTGTGATAACGCCGCTTGAGGCTTTATTTGCAGGGTACTGCACGGGAGTAAAGTCGTAAATTTCATATTCCTTAGGAATAACGACGATACCGCCGGGGTGCTGTCCCGTTGTGCTTTGAACACCTACAAAGCCCTGAACAAGACGGTTTTGCTCTGCACGGGTCAACGTTAGATTTTCTTTTTCAAGATACTTCTTAACGTAGCCGAAGCAGTTCTTATCCTGCAACGTACCAACGGTACCTGCACGGAAGATATTCTCTTTACCGAACAGAACTTCGGTATATTTATGTGCTTCCGACTGAACGTCGCCCGAGAAGTTAAGGTCGATATCGGGCGCTTTTTCACCGTGGAAGCCAAGGAAGGTCTCGAACGGGATATCGTGACCGTCGGGACGCATTTTTGTTCCGCATTTGGGACAGTCCTTATCGGGCATATCAAATCCCGAACCGACAGAGCCGTCGGTGAAAAATTCGGAATATTTACATTTTGGACAGGCGTAATGGGGAGGAAGCGGATTTACCTCCGATATCTTTGCCAGCGTTGCAACGAAGGACGAGCCGACAGAGCCACGTGAGCCGACAAGATAGCCGTGTTCCTCACTGTTTTGGACAAGACGGCGTGCAATAACGTAAAGTACCGCAAAGCCGTTTGAAATAATAGAGGAAAGCTCTCTATCCATTCTTGCCTTGACGATCTCGGGCAATTTACCCTCATAGCCGTACATTTCCATTGCGGTCTGTTCGCAAAGAGTTTGGAGTTCTTCCTCCGCGCCGTCTATTTTAGGGGTATAGGTGCCGTCGGGGATAGGTTTTATATTATCAAAATCCGCAATTACCTTTTTGGGGTTTTCTACAACTATGCGGTAGGCTTCTTCCTCGCCGAGATATGCAAATTCGGAGAGCATTTCTTTTGTGGTACGGAAGAAGATCCTTGTATCGCGCATTGCATCGGAAAAGCCCTTACCGCTCATCATTATCTGACGGTAAATTTCGTCCTCGGGGTCCATAAA
>JAFVXP010000056.1 GCA_017501055.1 Clostridia bacterium
TCTTGCCCGTATATGCTTTTGCGATCTTGCCCTTTGAAGTAACCACACCGTCGTAATATGCGTTTTTGTCCAAGGGGTCGTTTTCGCTTTCGTCACCCTCGTAAAGAGCAAGACAAAGACCGTCGAAATAGCCCTTTTCGATCCAACCGTATGCGTCCTGCATATAGTAATAATCAACGCTGTCACGTGAGGAAATTACGGTTGTAGAAACGTTGGGCGCGTTTGTTTTGAGTGTTTCGGAAATAGATTTTGCCATATCCGAAACGAGCGACGTTTTGAATTCAACCCATTTTTTCCAATGCATGGATTCAAAAAGCTCGGTCTTGATTTTTTCAGCTTCATTCATCGGCACCTTGTATTTTTTCGAGAATGCTTCAAGAGTTTTTGTATCGTAGCCAAGGTCACAGCCTTCGGAAAATTTGGGGTATCTGAGATAGTCGAACATAATATGCTCAACAGGATATTGCTTTACGATATATTTAAGATAATCGATAAAATATTCCTTAAATTCCGTGGAAGCAGGGGAGAAGTATTTGTTTTTTAAGCCTTCTTCTTCGGAGTTGGTCTTCGACAACCAGTTCGGCTCTGCGACAGAAGCGTGTTCGTTGTAATAAACGTCAATACAAAGCGCAATCGCAATATTTTCTGCCTTGCCGATTTTTATAAAGGAATTAAGAACGTCAAAGCCGTCAAATTTTTCGTCTTGATTGAACTTATTTCCCTCGGGAAGTGGGATAAAGCTGTTGTAGCCGTTGGAAAGCTTGAGAATTATTGTGTTTATATTAGCTTCTTTTACAGCTTTTACAGTCTTCTTAACGTCTTCTTCGCTTGTTTCCGTAGGAATATGGAAAGCACCTCGAAGCTCACTTCCTTGCTCGATACCTGAATAGCAATCGTTCATTGTGTTATAAAGAAGTCCTGCCGCATAGGTTGCGGTCTTGTATGTGATCGTTTCGTCAAGAACTTCCTCGATGTGCCTAATGCAGTAATCGAGCGATTCCCAATGATAAATATGCTCGTTTATAATAAGCTCTTCTTTTGCTTTTGCGTTTTCGAGCGTATATTCAACGGTGGTCTTGAGCATATCCTTTGTATATGTGAATGTGGCAATTCCGTCTTTCACAACGCATTTTGCACCGACAAGCGCATACATAATAAGAAACTGTCTGTCAGCATCCGTAACAGCAGAAACGATAAATCCTCCGTCGGGAAGAACTGCATCACTGCCTCTTGCGCAAACTATACCTAAACCGTCAACTGCAACCTTGTATGCATAGGCAGAATTAGAGCCTTCACCGTTTGCAGAAATCGTATATTGTTCGTCTTCGCCGACAACCTTTACAGTTTTTTCGAAATAAGGGTTGAAACTGCCGTTAGAATCGCAAACAAAAAGCTTTTGTGTGTAATCGTCGTAATAAAGTCTTGTACCGACGCTAACGTTGTTTTTAAACCATTTTGCCTTCTCGCCGGTTGATGAGATTACCATACAGCCTTCGGGAACGGCAAGGTCGTTGCCTGAAGCATCGGTTGAAGGGATTATCTTTGTAACCTTACCGTTTTTATCAACGATAACGTCGTGTCCCCAACGGTCCTGCTTGGTGGAGGGAACGTCGATGTAAACCACCGCACAATCGGAGGAACGCATTATGTTAACACCGTCGATGAATATAGCCTTACCCTCCGAATCAGCAGAAGCGAAAACGCAAAAAGACGAAAATAAGGTTATTAAAGCAATAAATAACGCAAAAATTCTATTTGAAATACGCATTAAATCCCTCCTAAAAATCAATAACCATACCGTCGTAGGCGGCAATAAAACCAATCTTTTCCGCTGCTTCAACAAGCTCGTCGTGAAGCAACATTCCGTTGTGCGAGAAGTGGTTGACAACAGATATAGTCTTACTGTCCGAAACACCAATGCTTTCAAGCTTCTTTCTCAAAACGGGCACCGAATCAAGACCAAGATGATTTCCGCCGCTTGGCAAAGCAACGTAGGTGCAATCGTAAGAAATAAGGTCGGCACGTATCTTGTTCTTTTCGAGATAATCATAAACCTCGTCAAAAAGCATGCCCGTATCGTGAAGATAGAGAAGTGTTTTATCACCCTGCTGTATAAGATAAACGTAGGGTGTTTCACGGTCCGTATGATTTGCAGGAAGGGGAGTTATCCTGTAATTACCGACACAAACTGTTTCGTAAGGATAAATTTCCTTAATATCCGTCTGCGGCGGATAATTCTCCTCTTCAATTTCCATAAAATGCTCGTAACGTCTTTTGACAAAATCGTTACCGTAAAAGGTAAGCGTTTTTTCGGTTATATCGTGCGCATAACCGTAACCGATACGGTAAAGAATGTCTAATGGCTGAAAGTGGTCGAGATGTGAATGTGTTACAAAGCAATATTTAACAGCCGAAAGGTCAAGACGGTTCTTTTGTGCGTGAGAAAGCGTGTCTGTGGGAAAATCGATAAGCAGATCGTCGTTTATCAAGGCTTGGGAACGGGTTCGAATGTTTTTACCGCCAAGCTCCTTTGCTTTCTTACAGTATTCGCAATTACAGAAAAGAGCAGGCCAGCCTTCTGCGGCGGCTGTTCCGAGATAGGTTAATTTCATTTTTCTTTTCCTCTGAAACCAAAAAATCGCAAAATCGCAAAATATATTATAATATGAAGCAAATTAAATTGCAAGCAAAAAAGCCAATCTTTTAACCCTTTCAAAAAAAGAGAAAAAATACGAAAAAAGGTATTGCAATTTTGTTTACTGTATGATATACTTTAGATTGCGAAATAACGGAGCAATGGCTCCTTCATCATACGAAAGAGAGGAAAACTAAAATGAAGCAGGATCTCCATCCCGACTACAAGACCACTACTATCAAGTGTGCTTGCGGCGCAGAATATGTTACCAAATCCGTAAAGGAAAATCTCAAGGTTGATATATGCTCTAAATGCCACCCCTTCTTCACCGGCAAACAGAAGTTTGTTGATGCAGGCGGACGTGTTGATAAGTTCAAGAAGAAGTTCAACCTCGACTAATCGTAACGTAATCAAATTGCAAAGCGGCGCAAATATGTGCCGCTTTCTTTTTTGTTTACCACATAACCGTGTGTTTTGTGAGGTATTATGGCAGAAAATAATAATTTAACAGAAGAATTAAAAAACGGCTCGGGCAGGGCAGTTCTCGTTTCGGTATCGACGACCGATGAATACGAAAAGTGTATGCGCTCCCTCGATGAATTAAAGGGCTTGCTGGAAACGGCGGGCGGAGAAGAGGTTGCACGTATAATCCAGAACCGTGCAACGCCCGATAAGGCAACCTATATCGGAAGCGGTAAGGTTAAAGAGATTGCCGATTTTGTAGAAGCCGACGGCGATATTTCCCTTGTCGTCTTTGATAACGAGTTAACTCCCTCGCAGATAGCAAACCTTGAGGACGAGATAAAAAACGTTCGTGTTATCGACAGAACGATGCTCATTCTCGATATTTTTGCACTTCATGCCGTTACGGGCGAGGGTAAATTGCAGGTAGAGATAGCCTGCCTTCGTTATACCGCACCCCGCTTAACGGGCAGAGGTAAAGATCTTTCCCGTCTCGGCGGCGGTATAGGTACGAGAGGCCCCGGTGAATCAAAGCTGGAAAGTGACCGACGTCATATAAAAAGACGTATTGCTGCACTTTCGGAAGAGCTTGCCGATATCGAGCGTACCCGTGCGGTCAAACGTGCTTCCAGAAAGCGTTCGGGCATCAAATCCGCCGCTATAATCGGCTATACCAACGCAGGTAAGTCAACGTTGTTGAATACTCTTACCGATGCGGGAATCCTTGCAGAGGACAAGCTTTTTGCAACGCTCGACCCTACGACAAGAAGATTAACTCTCCCCAGCGGAACCGAAATGCTCCTTACCGATACGGTAGGCTTTATCGACAGACTTCCCACACATCTCGTAAAGGCTTTCAAATCGACTCTTGAAGAATTGAAGTATGCCGACTATATCATTCTCATCACCGATGCGAGCGAGGAATTGACCGAGCGTGAACGTAAGCGTGCCGTCACAAAGACTCTTGTTGCGGAGCTTGGCGCAGGCGATAAGCCAATGATAGAGGTCTTTAATAAATGCGATATGGCACTTCGTGATACTCCCTTCCCGAAGGACAGTATAGAGATTTCCGCAATAAACGGTGAAGGCACGGACGTGCTTTTGGAGCGTCTTGACGAGCTTGTTGCAAGCGGAAAGAAAAAGCTAAAGCTTCTAATTCCCCATTCCGAAGCAGGTGTCGTTGCAGAAATATACCGCCTTGCAACGGTTTTGGAATGCGAATACGTCGAATCGGGTGCACTCATAACCGCCGAGTGTGATTCCCGTGCATCGGGAACCTTTGAAAAATATATTACAGAATAA
>JAFVXP010000057.1 GCA_017501055.1 Clostridia bacterium
ATAGACGGACTGTCATTCTGAACGGAAACGGGGTCCCCGAAAACATTTATGTTTTTGGGGTGTTGTAGTGAAGAATCTCACTTTGTTGTTTCTTCTGTCTTTGTTTAATTAACTGTTACCTTCTCCTGAGTGAGATTCCTCTCAATCCTTTCGGATTGCTCGGAATGACAGAGGGGTGTCATTCTGAACGCAAGGAAAAATAGAAGTGTCATTCTGAACGGAAACGGGGTCCCCGCAAAACCGTGTGTTTTGTGGGGTGTTGCAGTGAAGAATCTCAATCAGTTGTTTCTTTCGTCTATGGACAATTAACTTTTGCGTTCTCCTGGGTGAGATTCCTCGCAGGCTCGGAATGACAGGTTGTACTGTGTGAGATTCCTCGTTATATCACCCCACAAAACACACGGTTTTGTGGGGACCCCGATGTCGCTCGGAATGACACTTATACTGACTTGATTGCTCGGAATGACAATTCTTGTTTGTTTTTTCGTATTGTTATTCTTATCTTTTACGTCTACGCATAAACTGCGCCGTTTTTAACCATAATTTCACGGACTTCTTTTCCGTCAAGCTCTCTCGGCAATATTCCCTTTTCGATAGCAAGAGCAGCGCCGATACCTGCCGCCTCACCCGAGGAACGGACGGAATGCTGAACACGAAGACTGCTCTGCGCCAAGAATTCCGCACCCAGGCATCTGCCTGCAACCATAAGGTTATCAAATCCCTTAACAACGAGCGAACGGAAGGGTATCTCGTACCAAGGCTTGCCGTCGTCGAGAGGCTGAACACCGCTTGGGTCGAAATCGAATATACCGCCGTGGATATCAACGGGATAGTTGGATTGACAGAACATATCGTCAAACTTCTGTCTTCTCAAGAGGTCCTCTGCCGTAAGTACGTATTCCGTCTTGACGTTTCTGCTTTCACGCACGCCGACAAGCGAAGCAATATCCGAAACGTATGCGTTTTCAAAGCCTCTTAAATATTTCTTGCAGAAGGCAAGCTGACGTGCGATTGCCTTTTTGCCGTTAATTTGTGCCTTTGTGATATGTTCGGGGTTTGTACCGTCGGTATCAACAAAAAATTCGGGGTTGTTAAAAGCAACACAGCCTCTTCTTCCCGTTACCGAGAATCCCTGCCAATATGCTTTATCCTCGGGGAGAAGATCGCCGTTTTCGATTGCCTTAAGGAAAATATCGTTCAACGCCCAATCGTCGCCGACACAGCAAGCGGCATAGATGACGCCTTCGCTGTAGCAAGCAGTGCCCCAAAGTCCTGTTCTGCTTGCTTCTTCGTTCAACTGTCTGCCGAACTCGTCATAATCAACGCCCGAAACGATATATCGAAGCGAGATCGGCTGGTTTTTGCCGTTTTTGGGGTTGCCCTTCGTATATTCTGCGCCTGCACGAACGCAAACGTCGGCATCGCCGGTTGCGTCTATAAAGGTCTTTGCACGTATTCTGCCAAGACCGCTTTTGTTGGCAACGACAATATCTGTAAGCTTGCCGTCGGAAACGACAGCTTCGGCGATGAAGGTATTGTAAAGTATTCTCACGCCCGATTCAACGCACAATTCCTCAAGAACCGTCTTTAACATTATCGGGTCGAAGTTTGCGCCCCTCTCGTCGATTGCGCCGACAGCCAAAAGTCTGTCACGGACGAGGTTGCTTACGTACGAGCATTGGGGTTCGCCTTTAATATGGGTTGACATTATGGGCAAAACAAGTCCGTTTGTTGCCGTACCGCCGAGCGAGCCGAGCGATTCTACAACAAGTACGTCTCTGCCCATTTTTCCTGCGGAAATTGCGGCAAATGCACCTGCCGTACCGCCGCCGCATACAACGATCTCTGCCTCTGCAAAAAGGGGAAGTTTTGTAAAGTCCATAATCAGTCCTCCAGCATATTCAAAAATTCTTCTTCGTTTATAATTGTAATACCAAGCGATTGCGCTTTTGTTAATTTACTTCCTGCGTCGCTTCCGCAAAGGAGATAATCGGTCTTTTTGGAGACCGAGCCCGATGCATTTCCGCCGTGTGCACGTATTAATGCTTCGGCTTCGTTTCTTTTAAGCGTCGGGAGTGTGCCCGTTACCACAACAGTCTTGCCGTTCAAGGCGTTGCCAAGCTGTTTTTCCTTACATTCAAGAGAAACACCTGCCGTTTCAAGACGGGTTACAAGCTCTTTTATATTCTCATCGGCAAAGAAACGTACTATTGAAGAAGCGCTTTCCTTGCCGATATCGTCAATGGTTAAAAGCTCTTCTTCTGTTGCCGACATAATTGCATTTATATTTTGAAAGCGTTTTGCAATGACCTGCGCCGCTTTTTCACCGATATGGCGTATACCCAAGCCGAAAAGGAGCTTTTCAAGACCTGCTAAACGGCTTTTGTCTATCGCCTTTAAAATATTGTCTGCGCTCTTTTCGCCAAAGCCCTCGAGAGAAGCAATATCTTCCTTTTTTAGATAATAAAGGTCGGCACAGTCCTTGATTAAACCTTTATTTATAAGCTGTTCAACAATGCTTTCGCCGAGGCTGTCGATATTCATTGCATCACGGGAAACGAAATGGATTATATTCCTGAGTGACCGGCTCCTGCAATTCGGGTTGACACACCTTACCGCCGCTTCACCCTCAACACGGAGCACTTCTTCTCCGCAGGAAGGGCAAATCTTTGGCATTTCGAAAGATTTTGCACCCTCTTTTCTCTTTTCAAGGACAACGGAGATTATCTCGGGGATAATGTCCCCAGCCTTACGCAAGCGGACGGTATCGCCGATACGAACGTCACGCTCACGGATAAAATCTATATTATGCAAGGTCGCATAGGAAACCGTGCTTCCTGCAAGATGAACGGGCTCCAATACCGCACGGGGAGTTAATACACCCGTCCTGCCAACCTGAATGTCAATATCCTTAAGCACCGTTTCTGCAATTTCCGCAGGGAATTTATATGCGATAGCCCAACGGGGTACACGGGAAGTACTTCCCAGCATATCACGCAGAGCAAAGCTGTTGACCTTTATGACCGCACCGTCGGTATCGTAAGGAAGGCTTTTTCTCGATTCACCGATAGCTCTTACGGCAGAAACGACCTCTTCTGCGGTCTTGCAGACCTGAACTTGGGGAGAAACGGTAAAGCCGAGCGATTCCATAAAGGAGAAGGTCTCGAAATGCGTTTCGGGCATATCGTCATACTGCTGAAGGTTGAAAATAAATATCTCCAGCCCTCTCTCTGCGCAAAGCCTTGAATCAAGCTGTTTTAACGAGCCTGCGGCGGCGTTACGGGGGTTTGCAAAAGGCTTTTCGCCGTTTTCGTCACGCTTTTCGTTAAGACGGGCAAAAACCTTTCTCGGCATATAGACTTCTCCACGGACGAGAAGGTTAACGTCCTTTTTAAGCTTTAAGGGAACGGACTTTACGGTTTTTATATTTTCGGTAACGTCCTCGCCGAAAACACCGTCGCCCCTTGTCAAGCCTCGCTTGAAAACGCCGTTTTCATATTCAAGCGAGACCGAAAGACCGTCGAATTTCTTTTCAACGGCAAAAACAGCATCGGGATATTCTTTTTTTATCTTATCGACAAAATCGTATATCTCTTCTTCCGAGAAAATATCGTCGAAGGAGTCCATAATTACGCTGTGGCGTACCTTTTCAAACTTTTCGGAAACCTTTCCGCCGACACGTTTGGTGGGGGAATTTGGGTTTACAAGGCTTGGATACTCTTTTTCCAACTCTTGCAGACGGCGGAAGATCCGGTCATATTCTTCGTCCTGCATTATAGGGGAATCAAGCTCGTAATAAAGCCTTGAATTGTATTCAATGGTTTCCTCGAGGGAACGCATTTCACGTTCTATCTCTTTTATTTCTTTTTGCATATTATTGCAACCCAATCGTTTTTCTCTTTAAGGTCAACAACCTCAAAGCCGTTGTTTTTAAGTGCATCGAGAACAAATTCTTTTCTCGGGGAGATTATGCCCGAGCAGACCATACGTCCGTCAGCCTTCAAGCAGGAATCAAAAAGAGGGAGCATATCGCTGATGATATCTGCAACGATGTTTGCAAGAATTATATCGTATTCCTCTTTTGCAAACCTATCCCAAAAGTCTTTATCCGTAAGCACGTTTCCGCAGAAAACGTCCATTTTCCCTTCCGGAAGACCGTTCTTAACGGCATTTTCCTCTGCAATACGTGTTGCGACCATATCAATATCGACAGCGTCGATATGCTCTGCACCCAAAAGTGCGGCGCCGATGCCGAGAATACCGCTTCCGCAGCCCATATCAAGAATATTCTTGCCTTCGGGAGAGAGTGTTTCAACAGCTTCAAGGCAAAGTGCGGTCGTTTCGTGTCTGCCCGTTCCGAAGGAAGACGCAGGGTCGATCTCTATGACCGTTCTGCCCTCCTCCTCTGCCTTTTCCCAAGAGGGTACGACGAGGAATTTTTCACCGATCTGCAAGGGGTGGAAATACTGCTTCCAGTTGTTTTCCCAATCCTTTTCGTCGGTTACGGCAAGCTCTGTTTCAAGCGTTCCGAGCCATTCTTCATTCATTGCTTTAAGCTTTTCAATACCTGCAAGGATACCTTCAAGCTGGAGTGCGCCCTGCTCGTTTTCTGCAAGATAGACACGAACCAAAACGTCGCCGTCCTCACGCAAAAGACCGTCTTCTACGTAATCAAAAGGAACGTATTTATTCTCCAACAATTCCGCAAGGTCACGGGGGTCGTCAACCGAAAAACAGGTTATGCCTTCATTGAAAAGCACGCCCGAAACGACCTCGCTTCCTGCGGTGGTGGTGTGTATAGTAACTTCGTTAAACTTCATTTTTTAACCTCTCAAAACGCTTTCGTAAATAGATTTCATCATCAATGCGTCGTCGGACTGTGTTCCTGCCGATTCACAGATTATTGTGGGAGAAACGCCAAGCTCGACGATTGCCTCCGCAAGGGGAAGAAATTCGGGGCCGTATATATCGTCTTCAAACGTCAGATGCTTCTTTTCGCCCATTTCGGTATACATTATCTTTGAAAAATGGCAATGCAGGTTTTCTGCATATTCTGCGCCCAAGGTGCTTGATATTTCATCAAAAATACGCTTGAAATCGTCTTTTGTACGCAAAACACCTCTGTCACGCGCATTAAGGTGCCCAAAATCCACAACGGGTGCAAAACGTTTGGATATCTTACAAAGCTTTAATACCTCGGAAAGCGTTCCAAGCTGGTTTACCTTACCCATAGTTTCAATGCCGACAATGGTTTTAAAGCCGTTATCCTGCATCATCAAAGCAACACCGCTTAAGGTCTCGCTTGCGTACATCATTGCTTCTTCACGGGTTATCTTTGCGCACGAGCCGCAATGAACGACCATAGTTTCTGCGCCCAAAAGTGTACTTACTGCGGCGCTCTGACGGATATATTCAATACTGTTGTCACGTTTTTGCTTTTCAACCGAGGAAAGCGAGATGAAATAGGGGGTATGGAAGGACATTTTAATATTATGCTCCCTTGCCTTCTCGCCGATGTTCATAAAAAGCTCGGGCGAGCCTGTTATTCCGTTACCTGCCTCGTATTCATAAGCATCAAGACCGATATTCTTTACAAAGCCGGGTGCCTGAAGGGTCGACCTTCCGCCTGCCTTTTTGAATGCTTCGGAGTTTCCGCCGGGACCGAATTTTGCGCTCATACCTTATTATTCCGTTTCTTTAGGTTTTTAATTTTTTTTTTACGTCCTTCGCCGCAAGCCAATCAAGTCCTTTAACAAAAGGACGTTCAAGATAACGCTTTGTTCTGAAGAAAAGGCTTTCTCTGGGTTGTATCGGCTTTACCATTGCAAAACGTATTCCTGCACGGTGGGCGGCAAGGCAATCGGTGAATATCTGGTCGCCGACGGCAATGACCTCCTCCTTCGGGAGCCCGAAATGCTGTATACACCTCAAAACACCCTTCGGGGACGGCTTGCCCGCCTTGCAGACGTAATAAAGCCCCAAGCCCTCGTTGAAGACCGAAACTCTGTCACCCTTGTTATTGGAAACAAAAGCCATTTTTATTCCTGCTTCACGCAATGACGCAAAATATTCGTTCATCTTCTCTGTCGGGCGTTCTATCTCGTAGGGTGCTATCGTGTTATCGATATCGAAAACAACACCCCTGACCCCAAGCTCGGACAGAACCTCGGGAGAGATCGTATATACCTCGTAAAACGCCATATCGGGACGGAAAAATTTCTTTGCCATACAGACTCCGTATAGTTGAGTTTATTTTCTTGCTATGACTATAATACCGACTTCACGGGAAATACTTTCCCGAAGCAATTTTGCACATGCCTTTACGGTTGCGCCCGTTGTGCAAAGGTCGTCGACAAGCAAGATTCTGTTGTATTTTTTGTTGGGAATATCGCTTCTCATGCGGTATCTCCCCTTGATATTCAAAAAACGTTCCTTTGCGGGAAGGGTCTTCTGCTGTCTTCCGCCGATACGCTCGAGAGTGTAGATTATAGGGATACCAAACCTTCTCTCGATTGCCCTTGCAAGCTGTTCGGCTTGGTCAACGCCGTATCTGCGTTTTCTTAACGGCTTTCTCGGCACGAAGGTGACAGCATTGTAATTTTTTGGATCTATGCCGAGAGTATAGAACATCTGCTCGACAAGAAAATCCATAAACCTCACGTCAAAATAACATTTCACGTAATAGACCAATCCGTGAGTAAAAAATTCGTTTGCGTAAGAAAAAAGATATTTTATGCTGTCGTTTTTATAGCAATTGCAATACAAACCGCTTTTTCCGCATTTTTCGCATTTTTCGGTTATGATGCTGTTGAAAATATGCAGACAATACTTGCAAACGGGCAATTCGTCAAAGCAAGCGTATCTTCCGCATATCACACAGCGTTGCGGTGCCAAAAGGTCTGTTTTCATAAAACGTCCAAAAGAAGCTTTAATGCCGTATGGCGGACGGGGATTCTGTTATTGCCGACCATTGTAGCTATCGAACGGGAATTACCCACGATAACCACCATATCCTTTGCTCTCGTGACCGCCGTATAAAGCAGATTTCTCGTCATCAAGGGGAACGGTGCATCGAAAGCGGGAATAACAACGATTCTATATTCACTGCCCTGACTTTTATGTGCCGTTACGGCATAGGCGTGCTCAAGCTCGTCTAACTGAGAAAAGTCATATTCTGTAATCCTTCCCTCAAAATCAATGGTCATTATCTCGGATTCGTTATCGATATCGGTAATTCTGCCGATATCGCCGTTAAATATACCGCTTCCGTCCTCACTGCCTCTTGTCCACAAAAGGTCGTAATCGTTCTTTATCTGCATAACCTTATCACCCTCACGGAAAACGACAGAGCCGTATTTTCGCTCGGCTTTTTTGGGTGATTTGGGGTTTAATTTATCCTGAAAAGCAAGATTCAGCTCGTAAGTACCCAAAGAGCCCTTTCGGGTGCAGGATATAACCTGAATCTCCTCCAACGGGTCGGCTTCATATCTCTTGGGCAGACGTTCCGAAACAAAGGAAAGTATCAGCTCCTTTACGTCATCACTCTTGCTTTTTTCAACAAAGAAGAAATCGCTGTCCCTTGAATTAAGCCTCGGCATCTCGCCACGGTTTATTGCGTGGGCGTTCATAACTATCAGGCTTTCCTCTGCCTGACGGAAGATTCGGTTCAGTTTGACCACGTTGAACCGTTCGGAAATTATAATATCGTTAAGGCAGTTTCCCGGTCCAACGGGAGGAAGCTGGTCGGGGTCGCCGATAAGAATCAGATAGCTTCCCATTTTCACTGCTTTAAGCAGTGCGCACATAAGGTTTGTATCGACCATCGACATTTCGTCGATGATGATGACCTTTTTGTTTATAGGATTTTCCTCATCACGTGAGAAATGATGTCCCCCGTTTTCTCCGATGCTTGCTTCCAAAAGACGGTGTATCGTCTTTGCTTCCTTGCCCGAGGATTCAAACATTCTCTTTGCCGCACGGCCCGTTGGTGCAGCAAGCACGCAGGAGAATTTGAGTATATCGCAGATATCAAGTATAGCCTTGATTATTGTGGTCTTACCTGTACCGGGACCGCCGGTTATAACGGTAACACCGCCGGTGAGGGCATATTTTATCGCTTCACGCTGTTCATCGGCATAGCTTATTTTATATTTTTCTTCAAGCTCGTTTATCTGCTCGTCAAGCCCTTCAAGCACGAAGGGAAATTTGAATTCGGACAACGCATGGAGCTTTGCGGCAATATAGACCTCTGCCGAATACAGCTCGGATAACGCAAAAGCGTCTTCTTCGCCGACGGAAAACTTTTTCAGTCTTTCGTTTGCCGTCAAGCGTTCCGCCGCCGTGATAACGTCGGCTTCCGAAACACCAAGTATTCTCGATGCATTCTCGACAAGCTCGTTCTCGGGCAGATAACAATGTCCGCCGTTCATCGAGGCGGAATTGAGTATATGGATTATGCCTGCCTCCGTACGCTCGGGGCAATCCTTCGAAAAGCCAAGCGACATTGCAACCTTGTCTGCCTTGTCAAATCCGATCCCCTGAATATCGTCACAAAGACGGTAGGGAGTGACCTTTATAATATCGATAGCCGCAGAGCCGTATTTTTTGAATATCTTAACCGAAAGCGCAGGGCCGAAAAATTCGTTGCAAAACATCATAACGTTTCGCATACCGAACTGCTCAACATAGCTGTTATGTATCGAATCCGCACGTTTCGGGGATATTCCCCTTATATCGCAAAGCCAGCGGGGGTTATTCTCGATAACGTCGAGAGTGTCCTCGCCGAACTTATCCACAATTCTGTCCGCAGTAACGGGGCCAATACCCTTTATTGCGCCCGAAGCGAGATATTTTAATATCGCAGATGCCGTTGTCGGAAGCTTTTTTTCAAAATAGTTAACACGGAACTGTCGTCCAAACGTGGCATGAACCTGCCAAACACCCTGAACCTTGACCGTTTCGCCCTCGGCGATATAGGGCATAATTCCGACTATCGTCGTCGGTTGACCGCCCCAGTTTATCGTACAGACGGTATATCCGTTTTCTTCGTTTGAATATATGATGTCTTCGACAACGCCGTCGATATACACTTCTTCCAAAAACGTCACCCGCCCTTTCAAATTCTTTTTATAAACGCACGTCTTGTATCGTTATCGCAAATACGCTTTATGATCTCTTCCTTTTCGGCTTCGTTACGGCATATTACCACCATATCGGGCAAACCACCGTTTAAAAGCTCTTCACGGAAGCAAATACAAATATATTCCGCTGTTTTTGCTCTCCTATGCAAAATCAGTTCAAGCAACATCAATGCAATACCGAGAGATGCCAGCATTGCAACAAATACTGTGCCGAAAATAGACATACTACACCACCTCATATTATAGCATAAAATAACCGAACCCGCAATGCCTACGGCGGTTATTTTCGGTATAAATTTCGCTTTTTCTCTTGATATACGGGCGTATTTAATGAGAATTGCGATATTGTCGGCAAAAAGGACTTTTCTAACCATCGTGTGTTCGATTCTTTTATGCTACAGTATATGCCTAACTAAATTACAAGTTGTTTTTTGTGGGCGATAAGTTATACACGAAACTTGTTCAAGGGGTGATATAACGAGGAATCTCACCCAGGAGAACGAAAAAGTTAATTGTCCATAGACAAAAGAAACAACAGAGTGAGATTCTTCACTACAACACCCCAAAAACATAAATGTTTTCGGGGACCCCGTTTCCGTTCAGAATGACAATCCGTCTATAAAATAAGGGAAAACTATGATAATGTAGGGACAGGCGTCCTCGACTGTCCGCAACATAAAATTTTGTTGTTTCAAATGTCTGTGAAACTACAATAGGATTTTATAAACAACATCACCCATAACGTTTTCCATAATTTCAACGTA
>JAFVXP010000058.1 GCA_017501055.1 Clostridia bacterium
CAGCGTTTTCGATATAACCGATGAGGATATTGAAAACGAAGAATTCGAAGAGGTCACGGAAGACGTAGATAACCTTCTTTCCCAGGAAGGCGTTTCTATCGACGACCCCGTAAGAATGTATCTTAAAGAGATTGGTAAGGTTCCGCTTCTTTCCGCAGAAAAAGAGCTTGAACTTGCAAACAAAATGTCCCACGGCGACCTTTATGCAAAACAACAGCTTGTCGAAGCAAACCTTCGTCTTGTTGTAAGTATTGCAAAATGCTACGTGAACAGAGGTATGTTCTTCCTTGATTTGATTCAGGAGGGTAACCTCGGTCTTATGAAGGCGGCAGAAAAGTTCGACTACGGCAAGGGCTTTAAATTCTCCACGTATGCTACTTGGTGGATAAGACAGGCAATAACCCGTGCAATAGCCGACCAGGCAAGAACCATAAGAATCCCCGTTCATATGGTTGAGACCATCAATAAGGTGCTCCGTGTTTCCCGTCAGCTTCTTCAGGAAAAGGGAAGAGACCCTCTTGATGAAGAGATCGCAAAGGAAATGGATATGCCCGTGGATAAGGTTCGTGATATCTTGAAGATCGCACAGGAACCCGTATCCTTGGAAATGCCCATAGGCGAAGAAGAAGATTCCCACCTCGGCGACTTTATCGCAGACGATAATACACCTGCTCCCGCAGATGCCGCATCGTACCAAATGTTGAGAGAACACCTTTTGGAAGTCCTCCATACCTTAACTCCCCGTGAAGAATCGGTTCTCAAGCTCCGCTTCGGTCTTGAAGACGGCAGACCGAGAACTCTTGAAGAGGTCGGTAAGGTGTTTGATATAACCCGTGAACGTATCCGTCAGATAGAAGCTAAAGCATTAAGAAAGCTTCGTCATCCGAGCCGTTCCAAAAAATTGAAGGATTATCTTGAATAGGCAAGAAAGGCAATATAAATGAAACAGCAATTAGAACAAATCAGAACGACCGCAATAGCCGAAATTGCGGCGGCTGATACTTCTTTGGAAGAAATCAGAATCAAATATCTCGGCAAAAAGGGTGCATTGACGGCGATCCTTCGTGGAATGGGCTCCTTAACTCCCGAAGAACGTCCCGTTATCGGCGCTGTTGCAAACGAAGTCAGAAACGATATCGAATCTGCTCTCGAAAAACGTGGTGCAGAGCTTAAAAAGCTTTCGCTTGCACGCTCGCTTGTCGAGGAAAAGCTTGACGTTACTTATGACGCAATCGCTCCCAACGCAGGACATATCCACCCCATAACCCGTGCGCTTGAACGTATGACCGAAATCTTCATTGATATGGGCTTCTCTATAGTAGAAGGTCCCGAGGTTGAAACCGTCGGCAATAACTTCGATGCGCTCAATGCTCCTGCAGACCACCCCTCCCGTGATTTTCAGGATACGTTTTACATCACGGAATCAACTTTGCTCCGTACCCAAACCTCTCCCGTACAGATACGTGCAATGCGTGGAATGACTCCTCCCATCCGTATCATTTCTCCCGGCAGAGTATATAGAAGCGACGTTGCCGATGCATCGCATTCGCCTATGTTCCACCAGCTTGAAGGTCTTGTTATCGATAAGGGAATAACTATGGGCGACCTTAAGGGTATCCTTTCAAAATTCGCAAAGACAATGTTCGGTCCCGAAACCAAAACACGTTTCAGACCTCACAATTTCCCGTTTACAGAACCCTCTGCGGAGGTTGACGTTTCCTGCTTTGTTTGCGGCGGTAAGGGCTGCCGTCTCTGCAAGAACGAGGGTTGGATGGAGATCCTCGGTGCGGGTATGGTACACCCCGAGGTTTTAAGGGCAGGCGGAATCGACCCCGACGTATACACAGGCTTTGCTTTCGGTATGGGTGTTGAACGTGTTGCGATGGTTATGTCGGGTATCGACGACCTTCGTCTTATGTTCGAAAACGACGCTCGTTTCCTAAAGCAGTTTTAATCGGTAGGGAAGGAGAAAAAACAAATGGAAGTATCACTTAATTGGCTTAAAGATTATGTAAACGCTCCAGAGGATATAAAAACCTTCTGCGATGCCATGACTATGACAGGTACAAAGGTTGAAGGCTATAAGGTTCTCGGAAGCGATATTGAAAAGGTTGTAGTTGGCAAAATTATGTCGACCGAGCCTCACCCCGATTCCGACCATCTTATAATCTGTCAGATCGATGTCGGTAAGGAAGAAAAGCTCCAAATAGTTACAGGTGCACAGAACGTAAAGGCAGGCGATATTGTTCCCGTATGTCTTGACGGTGCACGTCTCCCCGGCGGAAAGACCATAAAGAACGGAAAACTCCGTGGGGTTGTATCTCAGGGTATGCTCTGCTCTCTCGGCGAGCTTGGCTTGACTGTCAATGATTTCCCCTATGCGATAGAAGACGGTATTTTCCTTCTTGAAGAAGAATGTAACCTCGGCGACGATATTCGTGACGTTTGTAAGATAAACGATACTATAGTTGAGTTCGAGCTCACCTTCAACCGTCCCGATTGCCTTTCCTATATCGGAATTGCAAGAGAAGTTGCGGCGACCTTCGATGAAAAGACAAATCTTCCCGAACCTAAGGTTACTGAGGTTAAAGACGGCGAAAAAGCGTCTGATTATATTAAGGTCAACGTTCTTAACAAAGAACTTTGCCCCCGCTATACCGCAAGAGTTGTTAAAAACGTAAAAATAGGTCCTTCTCCTCTCTGGCTCCGTGCAAAATTGCGTGCCGCAGGCGTAAGACCTATCAATAACATCGTTGATATTACAAACTTCGTAATGCTTGAATACGGTCAGCCGATGCACGCTTTCGACTATGAATATATCAAGAGCCGTGAAATTAACGTTCGTAATGCTTCGGAAGGCGAAGAAATCGTCACTCTCGACGGTGTAACACGTAAGCTCACCCCCGAAATGCTCGTTATTGCAGACGGTTCCCGTGCAGTTGCACTTGCAGGTGTTATGGGTGGTGAAAACAGTGAAATTACCGATAATACCACTACCGTTGTTTTCGAGAGCGCAAACTTTGCCCGTGAAAGCATAAGAAAAACCTCAAAAGCCGTCGGACTTCGTACCGATAGCTCTGCTAAGTTCGAAAAAGGACTTCCTGCCTGCAATACTCTTCCTGCTGTTGACCATGCGGCAGAGCTTGTAAATATGCTTTGCTGCGGTGACGTTGTTGAGGGTATTATAGACATCAATAACGCAGATATTAACGAACGCTCCGTTGTGTATGACCGTGCAAAGATAAATGCACTTTTGGGAACAAACATTTCCGATGAAGAAATGGATAACCTTCTCGCTAAAGTAGAGCTTGTTGCCGACGGAAAGGGCGGACTTATCGTTCCTCCTTACAGAAGCGATATAATCAATACTGCCGATATTGCAGAAGAAGTCGTTCGTCTTTACGGCTTTGACAAGATCGAAGAAACAATGTTCAAGGGCGCAGCAGACCTCGGCGGAAGACTTCCTCTTGAAGCATTCCGCTATCAGATAAATAACGCTATGGCAGGCTTGGGATACTGCGAATGCTGTACGTACTCTTTCGTTTCTCCCTCTGCGCTTGATAAGATCAACGTGCCTGCCGATAGCGAGCTTCGTGATTTTATCCGCTTGATAAATCCGCTTGGCGAAGATACCTCGGTAATGCGTACCCACGCACTTCCTTCAATGCTTGAGGTTCTTTCGAGAAACGTAAACCGCAAGGTTGAAAAATGCCGTATGTCCGAAATAATGACACTTTATTTCCGTGACGGCGACCTTTCCAACGAAAAGAAGATGCTTTGCTTTGCATTCACTCCCGATTGCGGTGGCTTCTATAATCTCAAGGCAGATGCAGAGGCATTGTTCATCAGACTCGGTATTGCAAAACGTGATTACGTTGCCGTTTCCGAAGATCCTTCCTTCCACCCCGGACGCTGTGCAGATATTCTTGTCGGCGGAAAGAAAGTGGGACGAATAGGTGAAGTACATCCTCTCGTTTGTGAAAATTACGACCTTCCCAGAGGAGTTTGTGCGGCGTTGATCTCGGTTGAAGAGCTCTTCGATTCCGTCAAAAACGAACGTGGATATATTCCGCTTCCCGTATATCCTGCTATGGAAAGAGACCTTGCTCTCATCTGCGAAAAGGATTACGAAGCGGCAAAGCTTCTTTCGGATATTCGTTCCTATGCAGGAAAATCGCTTGAAGATGCCTATGTTTTCGATATTTATTGCGGAAAAGGCGTTGAAGAAGGCAAGAAGAGCGTTGCGGTTCGATTGGTATTCCGTCTTGCGGATAAAACTATGACCGACGAAGATGCAGACGCAGGCGTTAAGAAGATTCTTAAGAAGCTCGAAAGAGAAAACGGAATCGTTCTTCGTTCTTAATTTGAAATTTTCGAAGCTGATGTTTCAATACGTCAGCTTCGAATAATAATATGTTTACAAAAAACACTTGCAAAGAACAGAAGTTTGGTGTATAATACATTTCAAACTACTGTTTTAAAAGATACAGGAGGGTAAATTATGTTGGACAAAAATAATAAAATGCTCGATAATAAGCAAAAAACACTCATGTTTTCCGTAAAGGAACAACATAGGGAAGTTATGCGCGGAATGCTTCAGAGTGTTTATGATGCTCTCGTTGAAAAAGGATATAACCCCATCAACCAGATCGTTGGTTATATCATTTCCGAGGACCCTACCTATATCACCAATTATAACAATTCCCGTGCGATCATTTCTAAGATCGACCGTGATGAGCTCCTTCGTACGCTTGTAGAGGACTTTATCGATACGGACAGAAAGAAAGGTTGATTCATTCCAATGGGCGAAATAAAAACTCTTATGTACAAGGGCAAACCGCTTGTTCGACAAGGTCGTTTCATTTTCTACGGTTTTCCCGATGATAAGTATATTTTGTTTATGAATATACTCGATGCAAAAAAGGTCGGCGATATTGAAATCGCAACAAAGGTTCTCGTTCAGATCCAAAACACCGATGACGATATTTCCTTTAACGAAAAGGTTATCAAACAGTGCGAAAAGAAGAATTTCTATGATGCATTTGACATCGGTACAATCTGGCTTGAAAGAGCATTAAAACAAAAATAAAGGAAGAACGCCCTGTTTAAACGGGGCGTTTGAATTTTTTATTGGAAAAAATCTATTTTATAAGGGTAAAAACTGTTGAAATCAAAAGCAAAATGTGGTAAAATACAATTTATTGTAAAATAGGTTTTTGTTTGTCGTTTTGGAGATTTAAAATGAGCTTTAAATTTGTTTTTTGGGATTGGAACGGAACGATTCTCAACGACGCAAGCGCCGCTTGCGATGCTGTGAACGTTATGCTTGAAAAGCGTGGCCGTAAAACGATAACGCTTGATGAATACCGCTCTATGGTTGACGTTCCGATTGTGAGATTTTATGAAAAGGTTTTGGATATGTCGAAGGAATCGATGAAATCGCTTTCCGACGAATTCAATCCGCTTTGCCATAAATTCACTCCCGAAAATCCCGTTTCAATTGAAACGATAGAATTGATCAAAACCTTAAACCAAAACGGCATAAAACAGTATATTTTCTCTTCAAGCCACAATAAATTTATAGAACCGTATCTTGAAAGATTCGGTATATCTCAATATTTCGAAACCGTCCTCGGTGCAAAGGATTGCAACGTCGGCTCGAAGGTCGAAAGAACCCTTGACTATATAGAAAAGAATAATATAAATAAAGACGAAATACTTTTTGTCGGAGATATGGTTCACGATAGTGAGGTTGCAACCGCCGTAGGTTCCGAATGTGTCCTTGTTTCTTCGGGACATCAATGCGAAAAAGCACTTTTAAAAACGGGAAGAAGGGTAATTTCCTCGCTTTCCGAATTGATTGATATAATTAACAGTAAGAGGGTAGTGTTATGATGAAAATAGGCTTCGATTGTGAAAAATACGTGGAACTTCAAACACGTCATATCAGAGAGCGTATTGAAAAATTCGGTGGCAAGCTCTACCTTGAATTCGGCGGTAAACTCTTTGATGACTATCATGCGTCCCGTGTTCTCCCCGGCTTTAAACCCGGCATAAAGATAGATATGCTTACTGCGCTTAAGGACGAAGCAGAGATCGTCATAGTAATAAGCAGTAACGATATTGAAAAGAACAAAGTACGTGGCGACCTCGGTATTACTTACGACCAAGACGTTTTGCGCCTTATAGATGCTTTTCGCTCCTGCGGACTTTATGTCGGCAGTGTCGTTTTGACACAGTATAATTCTCAACCCTCTGTTGTTGCCTTCCAAAAACGTCTTGAAACGCTTGGTGTTACAACCTATAAGCATTACCATATCGAAGGCTATCCGTCAAACGTAAAGCATATCGTAAGCGATGAGGGCTACGGCAGAAACGACTTTATCGAAACCACAAGAAGTCTTGTCGTTATGACAGCTCCCGGTCCCGGAAGCGGTAAAATGGCAACCTGCCTGTCCCAGCTTTATCACGAGCATTTAAGGGGAGTAAAAGCAGGTTACGCAAAATTCGAAACCTTCCCGATATGGAACCTTCCTCTTAACCACCCCGTAAATATTGCATACGAAGCGGCAACTGCCGACCTTGACGACCTCAACTGTATCGACCCGTTCCATTTGGATGCATACGGAGTGAAAACCGTAAACTATAACCGTGACGTTGAAATATTCCCCGTGCTTAATGCGATGTTCCAGCGTATTTTCGGTGAATCACCCTATAAATCTCCCACCGATATGGGCGTTAATATGGCAGGTAACGCAATCTGTGATGATGAGGTTTGCCGTTATGCCGCAAAGCAGGAAATAATCCGCCGTTATTACGAAGCTCTTTGCCAACAACGTAAGGGTTTGGGCGAAGAAAGCTCTGTTTCAAAGATCGAGATATTGATGAATCAATGCGGAATCACTCAGGAAGAACGTCCCGTCGTTGCCGCAGCAAACGAAAGGGCAGAGAAAACGGGCGAGCCCTGCGCCGCTATCGAGCTTCCCGACGGAAAGATCGTAACGGGTAAAACGAGTGCTTTGTTGGGTGCATCAAGTGCAATGATGCTTAATGCTCTTAAGTATCTTGCAGGAATAAAGGACGAGGTTCTTCTTATGGCTCCTTCGGTTATCGAGCCTATTCAGGAACTGAAAACACAGCATCTCGGTAACCATAACCCCCGTTTACATACCGATGAAATATTAATTGCGCTTTCGGTTTGTGCGGTAACCGACGAAAACGCAAAGCTTGCGCTTGAACAGCTCAAAAAACTCAAGGGTTGCCAGATGCATTCCTCTGTATTACTTTCGCAGGTGGACGAAAAATTGCTTAAAAAGCTTGGAATAAACCTAACCTGCGAACCCCGCTATCAAACCAAAAAACTTTATCATAACTAATACCCTTAAACCGTAATTATTGTTAAACTGCTATGAAACTATCAAATTTGTATTCATCCGAGGGAATGTCACGCAAGATGAAAATTCACGGCGACATACCTCAAACAAAGAGCTTATATAAAGACTTTATGAAAATGGCTTGGCCTGCAATGGTCGAATCAATATTGATGAGCCTTGTCAATCTTGTCGACTCGATAATGGTTTCGGGTTGCGGCACAAATGCCGTTGCCGCAGTCGGATTGACAACTCAGCCAAGAATGATATTTTACGCTGTCTTTTTTGCGTTAAGTATTGCGGTAACAGCAATAGTTTCCCGCCGTAAGGGGCAAAATGACCGTGAGGGAGCAAACGCCTGCCTTGCACAATCGCTTGGATTGGTTGCCGTATTGGCTGTCGTGCTTTGCGGTACTGCGGTCATCGTTGCTGAACCGCTGCTGCTTTTCTCGGGTGCGAATAACGATACTCTTGCCGATTCGATGGTCTATTTTAGAATAACGATGATAGGCTTGATGTTCACATCGTTTGGTATGATAATCAATGCGGCGCAACGAGGATCCGGTAATACCAAAATATCTATGCGCACCAACGTGGTTGCCAACCTAACTAATATCTTCTTCAACGCAATGTTGATAAACGGTATCTGGATATTTCCGGAAATGGGTGTTACCGGTGCCGCTGTTGCAACGTTGATAGGTAATATCGCTTCGTTCGGAATGAGCGTATATTCAATATGCGGAAAGAACAAATTTTTGCGCTTTGATTTTTCGGGAATGCTCCGTTGGGATATTAATATGCTGAAAACCATCGGACGTGTTTCTCTCGGCGCAGGTACCGAACAGGTATTTATGCGTATCGGATTTTTCATCTATGCAAAATTGGTTGCCGACCTTGGCACGCCCGAGTTTGCGACGCATACGATATGTATGAATATCACGACACTTTCCTTTGCTTGCGGCGACGGATTGAGCGTTGCGGCAAGCGCATTGATCGGACAAAACCTCGGTAAAGTCCGTCCCGACCTTGCGGCTCTGTATGCAAAAGCAGGACAGCGTATCGGTCTGATTTTGTCTGCGATGTTGGTTTTGTTGATGATATACGGCGGAAATTGGATGTTGGAGTTGTTTGCAGACCCGACCGATATAAACTATCAATTCGTAATGGAAAAGGGAAGAGTATTAACGTATATCATAGCCCTTGTTTCTCCCGGACAGATATCGCAGGTGGTTTATAACGGCGCGCTTCGCGGTGCAGGCGATACAAAGTACGTTGCGGTCACATCTGCAATATCTATCGGTTTGGTTCGTCCGATAACCGCATACATATTCTGCTATCCTTTCGGATTCGGTCTTTACGGAGCTTGGATAAGCTTGCTTATCGACCAATATATGAGATTAGGTTTCTCTGCCTATCGCTTTATGAGTGGAAAATGGCAACAAATTAGAATTTAAGAGGTTTGTTATGACAGTAAAAGAAGCTCTTGCTCAAATAGAAGCATTTGAAAATGCGAATTCTGCAATAAACCACGCTTGCGGCTTGTTGTATTACGATGGTGATACGATAGCTCCCTCGGGAAGCGTCGAGATCCGTGCGTTAACTCTCGGTGAGTTTTCCCGTATGAGCTATGAATTGATAACCTCCGAAAAGTTTATCGAGGCTCTCGAAACACTCAATAATAATCTCGATTCTCTCTCCGAAATCGAACGCCGTAAGGTTACGGAGCTTTACCGTGAATATGACGAAACAAGAAAGATTCCCATGCAGGAAATGATCGATTTTCAAATTCATTTGACGGAATCCTCTTCGGTTTGGCATAAAGCAAAGGAAACTAACGATTTTGCCCTTTTCGAACCCTATTTGCAGAAGACATTCGATACGTTAAAACGTTTTGCTCAATATACCGACCCCGATAAAGACCCCTATGACGTATGTCTTAATAAATACGAACGTGGATTAACAAAAGAACGCTGTGACGAATTTTTCACGGCTCTCCGTGCAAAGCTTGTTCCGTTGATTGCCCGTGTTTGTAATGCGGAACAGATCGACGATTCAGTCCTCAAGCTTAATTATCCCAAAGCAAAACAAGAAAACTTCACGGAATATCTTGTTGACGTTATGGATATAAACCGTGATCATTTCACCGTCGGTGAAACCGAACACCCCTTCACAATAAGCTTCACAGGTAAGGACGTTCGTATTACAACCCATTATTTTGAGGATAACCTCGCCAGCTCGCTTTACAGCGTAGTTCACGAATGCGGTCACGCGCTTTACGATATGAACTCCATGCCCGAGCTTTTCCGTTCTTCTCTTGAAGGCGGTGTATCTATGGCGATACACGAAAGCCAGTCCCGTTTCTATGAAAATATAATCGGCAGAAGCAGACCCTTCTGCGAGCTTATTCTTCCTTTCCTTAAAAAGGAATTCCCCGAACAGCTCGGCAATGTTTCGGACGATGAATTCTACCGTATGATAAACCGCTCCGAGCCCTCTTTGATAAGAACCGAAGCAGACGAATTGACCTATGCATTGCACGTTATGGTTCGTTACGAGCTTGAAAAACGTATGATGTCGGGCGAAATCTGCGCTAAAGACCTTCCTTCCGAATGGAACAGACTTTATAAGGAATATCTCGGTGTTGACGTTCCCGACGATAAAAACGGTGTTCTTCAGGATAGCCATTGGTCGAACGCAAACGTCGGATATTTCCCCTCGTATGCGCTTGGATCTGCTTACGGCGTTCAGATGCTTGAAGAAATGAAGAAGGACATCGACGTTGACGGTGCGATAAGAAGCGGAAAATTGACTGCAATCAACGATTGGCTTCGTGAGAAGATCTGGAAATTCGGTTGCCTATATAATCCTACCGACCTTTTCAATATGGTTTGCGGTGAATTTGATCCCAACGCCTACGTTGAATATCTTGAAAATAAATTCTCCGAGGTGTATTCGCTGTGAGCTACCTTGTAGGAAACCTTGTTCTCGATTCGGGTGATAAGGTTATAATACGTTGGACGGACGGAACCGAAACCAAAGCCGTATATAAAGACACCTATGGCTATAATCACTTTTTCGATGCAATTCCGCCCACAGATAAAGAAATAAGACTTTCCAACCATTTTATGCGCTTGAAGGGTATAAAAATCAGAAAAGATGAAGAATAACGGATATATAGATCTCCATACACATTCAACCTGTTCTGACGGCTCTATGACACCGTCAGAATTGGTTTTTCATGCGTCGCAAAAGGGATTAAAGGCGATAGCACTTTCCGACCACGATACCGTTGCAGGAATCGACGAAGCAATGGAAGCAGGGAAGAAGTACGGCGTAGAAATCGTCCCCGCCATAGAGTTTTCGGTAATATCGTCAACAGAAACCCATATTCTCGGTTTTTATATCGACCACAAAAGCCCTCTTCTTGCTCAAGCGCTTGAAAATATAAATAAAGCAAGACATATCCGCAGTACGAACACCTGCAAGGCTCTTAATAAG
>JAFVXP010000059.1 GCA_017501055.1 Clostridia bacterium
ACGAGTGCATAGTTCTTGTCCTTGTCGTAAGGAACTTCGACAGCAACAAGAACAGGGCAACCGTTCTCATAGCGGACACAAACGTGGTCGTTCATTTCTTCATCGGTAACCGAATACCCATACCGCACGTATCTTCTGCCGTATTGCTCAAACAGCTTTACCGCGTGGTCAAAGCGTAGGTTCACTAATACTCTCGTGCAACCCTGCTCTGTAAACGGGAAGGGAAGAGACTTCTTCTTTTCCTTGCATAGCTGCTCAAGGCGAATCGTGTCCAAGCTTTCGTCCAATACACCTCTAAAGCGGTCGATATCCACCTTTCCGCTTTTCAAAACGGTCAGTCCTGATAACCCGAACAAATGGAGGCTGTGCTTATACACCGTACTGCCGTCAAGAGTCACGAGCTTCATCTTTCCATATTCTTTTTCCTTTTTCATAAGCACACCTCCTTTCTTTTGATTTTACCATATCCCGTGCTTATTTTCAATATGTAGGCACCCCTTTCACGTGATTTTCTTACCATTTGAAAGAGTTATGTTGAAAGCATATTCAAAACAAAAAGCACTGCAAAAACACAGTTTTCGCAATGCTTTTTTGAAGAATGCGAAAATTGACGGTAAAATACAAAACTGTAAAAATGAGATATAAAACACCGCTTTTGTGCAAGCAATTTCCGAACCCCCTTTTCTTTGTCTATACCGACGTAATAGATGAGGGTCGGATATGGTAAAAAAGGTTTCGTATGAATATGGTACGAAACCTTTTTAGTGGCGAGGTAGTTACATTATAGCAGCATTAACAATATTGCCTAATATCGAGCGCCCTATACCGAGAGAAGTATCGATCACAACGTCTGCCTTTGCTTTTGAAGGCTCGACGAATTCTTCGTGACGGTATCGAACAAGATCGAGATAAACGTTTGTAATATCTTCAAGGCTCAAGCCCCAAGTGAGATTTCGCTTGATTCGACGGACGATGCGTATATCGGCAGGACAATCGACAAAAACACACAGGTCGCAAAGATTGCATATTCCATCATCCCAAAGCGTGAGTAACCCCTCGATTATGATTATATCATAGTTATCTTTTGCCTCTTGAATATCGCTTTTTAACTGTCCCAACTCAAAGGAGTCGGGGCGGTTATAGTCGCGGTATTGCTTTCCGTTTTCGGTGGTTACAAGCGGAAGCTCGCTTTCGGGTTTATAATATGAGTCCATTGCAAACAGCTTGACATTGTATGGAGAAAATTCAGAAACCAATCGTTCTGCAAGGGTGGATTTGCCCGAAGCGCTCCCGCCGGCGATTCCGATTATATAGGATTTTTTCATTGTTGTTCCTCGTTATAATACCGTGCCTGCGCGTTCCAAAGCTCGAAATATTTACCTTCTGTTTCTTCAACGAGGGAATTATGGTTGCCGTATTGCACTATTTCACCCTCGTCAAAAACAGCTATCTTATCACAAAAACGGCATGAGGAAAGTCTGTGAGAAATATATATCGCAGTCTTGTCGCCCACGATATTGTTGAAGTTTGAATATATCTCTGCTTCTGCAACGGGATCGAGCGCGGCGGTAGGTTCGTCAAGGATAATAAACGGCGCATCCTTATAAAGCGTTCGCGCAAGAGCAATCTTTTGCGCTTCACCGCCCGAAACGTCAATGCCTTCGGGTTCGTATTCCTTATAAAGAAAGGTGTCAAGCCCATCCTTTAACGTATTCAGCCTTTCTTCAAAGCCTGCATCGCGCAGACACTTTTCGGCACGTTCTCTATCATAGGAGCAACTGCCTGCAACGTTCTCGCCAAGCGGCAAAGACAGAATCTTGAAGTCCTGAAAAACAACCGAGAAGACCGACATATAATTCTCGTAATCGTATTTTCGAATGTTTATACCGTTAAGCAGTATTTCGCCCTCTGTGGGGTCATAAAGACGGCAAAGAAGCTTTATAAAGGTGGTTTTGCCGCTGCCGTTTCTTCCGACGACTGCCAAACGCTCGCCCACCTTGAATTTAATGGAAACGTTTTTTAATGCGTAAGCTTCGCTACCGGGATATTTGAACGAAACGTTGCGGAATTCGATATCGTAATCTCTGTCACGGCGTTTTTCCACGGTAAGAGAGCCCTGATACATACTGTTGGGGATATCAAGAAACTTGAATACCTGCTTGAGAAATATTGCGTTGTTGCGCATATCGCCAAGCTGTTGAATTATGGTGCGAAAGCTTCCGGCAAACATTGTGATAGCGCCGATGTACTGTGTGATCGAACCCACACCAAACGCGCCCGCCCAGCCTTTAACACAAACGTAAAGATAGACTGTTGCCGTGAACAGTGTGGCCGTAACGGCAGAAGCGGCTTGCAACAATCCCATTTTTCCTTTGGCAAGCTTGGCAAAATATCCCTTTGAGGCAAAAATGTCGGTCTTGTCTAAAGCGTATTTGTCGCAAAAATCGGCAAGCTCGTAAATTCGTGCATCTACCGTATTGTCCTGGCGCTTGCCAAACCAGCCGTAATAACCGAAAAGGCGGTTGCCGAGATTGTGCTTATCGGCATTTTGGGCATAGTATTTTCCGCTTGAATTAGAAAATTTCGGTGCAAGATAGGTTATGAACAGCATCAACAGGATTATTGCGGCGGTTAAGTAAGGAGAATTCAGTACGGTATATCCGCCTGCACTTTCGGGAACCTTGCTTGCGAAAAGCGATACCGTTAATGCAATACCGCCGCCGATTTGAAACAGCGCCGACCAAATGGAATTGAAATTGTGGGTAACACGGTGCATACCCCAACCGCCGCCGGTTTGGTTTTGCTGTATTGTAGATATCAGAGAATGGGTTTTTGGATCGTCTATATCCACAAAATCCATTTTTCTCATTTTCTCGCTCATAATATGGCTGATATGTATATACATACCTGCCTGCTCGGCATCATGCCAACGGTCGAGAAGCGATTGAATAAGCGTTATCAACGCCGCGGAGCCGATAGTCCACAGGACAAGCGAAGTTAGTGTTTCGGGGTTTCGTGAGGTTGAGATTTCATCGAGAATTCTTGCCGAAAGCCATATACCAACGTAAGGAGTCAAGGCGGCAAAGGCGTGTTTTGCCATACGCAAAGCAAGAACCTTTTTTCTTGTTCCGTAAATTGTTTTCAAGGCACGCCAATTATATTTTACGGCATCCTTTAAGGGCATTCTTTTTTTATTCTTCGACATCGTCAACACCTCCTTCGCTGTAATATTTGCTTTGGACCGAGAACAGCTCGGCATATTTGTTTCCGTTTTCCATTAGCTCTTGGTGCGTTCCTTCTTCTGCGACACTGCCGCCTGAAATAAGCACTATTCTGTCGCAGAAACGGGTGGAGGCAAGACGGTGAGAGATAAACACCGCGCTTTTACCAAGCGTCATTTCGTTGTATTTTTCATAGATTTCCGATTCTGCGATCGGATCGAGCGCGGCTGTAGGTTCGTCGAGTATCAGAATCGGTGCATCCTTATAAAGCGCTCTTGCGAGCATCAATCTTTGTAATTCGCCGCCCGAGAGCTCGGTTGCTTCCTCGTAAATCTCTCTGTTCAGCATTGAATTATAGCCGTCGGGAAGAGATTCTATTTTTTGTGTCAATCCCGCTTTGGCAATACAAGACTTAACACGTTCGATATCGGTGTATCGGTTGTTTTGCGAAACGTTTTCGGCAACCGATGCGGCAAGCACCGAAAACTGCTGGAACACGGCAGAAAACAGCTTATAATAATCTCTGCGGTTATATTCGCGTATATCGATTCCGTTTATAGTTACTCTGCCTTCGCTCGCATCAAACAATCCGCAAATCAATTTTACAAGCGTGGTTTTACCTGCACCGTTCAAGCCGACTACGGCGAGCTTTTCGCCCGATCGAAGAGTTAAATTGAAATTCTTTAATACGTAATCCTCCGATTCGGGATATTTGAACGAAACGTTTTCGAGTCTGATCTCGTATTTTTCGTTTTCTTTTATTTCGAGAGGGATTCCGTTTTCGAATTTATAAGGCTCGGGATACTCAATAAACTCTCTTAATATCGAAATATCGAGGCTTTGACGATGGAGCGAATTGAATTGATTCAAAATATCAGATATCCACCAAGCCGCACTTCCGACAGCATTGAAATACAACAAAAATTCCGATGCGGAAAGTCCGCCGTTCAATACCAACGAAATCAAATAGGCATAAGCAAATCCGTTACGAAGAAAGGTTAAAATTATACTTGAAATATTTGCAATAATATAAACCTTTTGCGCCTTTAGATTGAATGCGCGGAATGCGTTTAACGATTGAGTGTAAAGATCTTCCAGCCAAT
>JAFVXP010000060.1 GCA_017501055.1 Clostridia bacterium
GGTCTTCGGAAGGTTCTTCGGAAGGTTCTTCGCTGGGTTCTTCGGAAGGTTCTTCGGAAGGTTCTTCGCTGGGTTCTTCAGAAGGTTCTTCGGGTTCTTCAGGTTCTTCAATAGTTCCGTCGGGATTGATAACCTTGCTGTTTACAGAATATGCTTTTACAGAAAATTC
This sequence comes from Clostridia bacterium, assembly GCA_017501055.1. Taxonomy (GTDB): domain Bacteria; phylum Bacillota; class Clostridia; order Oscillospirales; family CAG-382; genus Coliplasma. The sequence continues at coordinate 170 of JAFVXP010000060.1, forward strand.
AAGGTCTTGCAAGAGACGGTTGCTTGCTTCAACTTCAATGTCAAGGCTATCCAATAAGCCGTCAACTTTATTATAAGCGCTTACATTATAGTCATCGTCGGTAAACGATGCAGAAAGTGTGTTAAGTGCGCTGACAAGCTTGCTTGCGTCCGCTTTGCTCATACCGCCGAGAGGAACGATTATATCGTTGATCCTGCTCTTCATATATTCTATCTGAGCCTTGGATGCTTTTGCAACGTTAAGAGTGGGAGTGATAGCTTTTTCACGGAAAACACCGTTAAGAAGATGCTTGCCGGTGAGCTTGTTGAGGTAGTGGTGCGCTTCGAAGAAAGCGGAACCGTCTGCGTTTGCTGCGGTATTGTATTCCACCTGAGCCTGCATGTCGGTTGCATCGTGCTCGAGCATATAAATACCCAAACCTATTGCGGAAAATGCATAATCGCCGCAACGGTCGACGGAGCCTTGGATCGCCGATTGATAACCGCTGTTATATGCCATCGGGAACAAAAGGTCAAGCCAGCCGCTGTCAACCCAATAGCTGTAGTTTTGATAGTTATAGTTAAGGCTTTCTTTAGGATCGGGAACAACGTCTGCCGCAAGAAGTACGTCAGGTGCAAATTCATCGATCATAAGTTTGATTTGAAGAACAAAATCGGAAATATAGTCTGCTCTGAACTGCACCCATTCATTCCAATATGCGGAATTGGGATTAAACTCGGGTTCAACGCCGTATTTCTGTTTGAATTCAGCTTTTGCTGTTTCGGTGTAACCCATATCAAGAGAAGCACTGCGAGTGAAATAACGGATGTAGTCGAGCTGGAGAGAATCAATGTCGTATGTTTGAACGATATATTTATAGGTGTCGAGGAGGAATTCTTTGGCTTCTTTACAGCTTGGGTCGAGCATTACGTATCCGTCCGTAACCTCGGTTGTCTTGCCGGTACTGCTTACGCTTAACCATTCGGGGCGTTTCGTACCAACGCTTTTGCGAACGTTGTAAGAACCGCCGTCGCCGACGTAGAATACGGGAAGCCAAACGTGAAGTTCCATATCACGCTTGTGGCAGGCATCGATAAACGCCTGAAGTACGTCGAATCCTGCAAATTTGGGGTGATGCTCAAACAAGCTGTCCGAAGGCATCGGCATTATCATACAGCTGTCTATAAGAGTTTCAACGCAGAGCGCATTGATGCCGTTTTCATAAAGAGTTTGAACGTATTCATCAACTTCGGTAGCGTTCTTCTGGTCGGGTCTCAACCAGACTGCACGAAACTCAACAGGTCTGCTTTCGCATATAAGAAGAGAAGCTTCTTCAGCTGCAGCGTTGAAAGCATCGACTGCATCGGAAAGTGCTTTTTCATCGCCGTTTTCTTCAAACTTATCTTTTGCATTTTTGACGTCTTTTTCGAGCTGTTCAATAGCTTCGCTTGCTGCGGCATAGTCGAAATTATCAAATCTCTTTACGGAAGTGTTATAATCGTCTCGGAGAGATTCGATCTCGAACTCCATTCCTGCAATTGCGGAATCTTCGTCGTAGGTCAAGTGCACGGTTTGGTCCGCCTGGCTGATTTCGACAGTCATACCCAAACGCGCGTTTTGCTGGAGCCAATCTGCTTTATCACCGTGTCCGGAAAGAACAAAGCTTCCGATTTCGTTGGGAACAAGGTTATTATTACCGCCGATGGAGCTTATAACGCCTTTTGTGCACACAACTTCAAAGCCCCAGTCGTTAGTGCCGGTATAAGAACCGATGTTGTTATAAATAACAAGGGCGTTTGTGTCACGCAAGCCGTTGAAGGAAGAATAATTATTGGAAACGGTATAGAACATACTGACTTCTATGGGCTGATCGGAGACGGTAACTACTCCGTCGGGAGTGTAATATACGTAATCGCCCACGTATACTCTTGTTCTGAGCCACGAAGCCATTTTTCTGCCGCCTGCGGAAATGTCATCGTGTCCGGAAACAATAAATCCGTTTTCGGGAATGGTGTTATTGCCTGCTGTGCCTGCTTTTACAACAACGTTGTCAACAACAACGATCTCGTAACCGTAATTGTTTGTTCCGCTGGTCGTACCGAAGGTCGGTGTGTAGATGACCATCATTCCGTTTCCTCTGACGGTATTGAAGCCGTCTGCCGCAATAGAGTCCGAATATGCCGATGCGGACATTACGAACAAAGGAAAAACGCAAAGAACGGAAAGAATGATTGCGAAGATTCTTCTGGAAAGTTTCATTTTTTACTCCTCTTTTATTTGAAAAAATATTTAACTATAATTCTGTATTTTACCACTTGGCGATTTTTTCCAAATGCTGTCTTATTTCGATATTCTGGGGACAGTTCTTTTCGCACTTACCGCATTTTATGCAGTCAGCAGGTGTATTTTCCTTGGGGAGCAAGGGTTTTGCATTTTTGACGGACACCTTTGCCGCAAGAACGCTGTTATAGATTTCGAAAATGTCGGGAATCTGAATGTTTTGAGGACAAACCTCGGTGCAGTATCTACATTTTGTGCAGGGAACCTGTCTTACCTCACGAATTATCTCACGCACACGGTCGGTGACAGCGATCTCTTCTGCGTTTAGGGGAACAAAATCGGTAAAAGTATTGATGTTGTCCTGCATCATCTCTGTGGTGTTCATACCCGAAAGCACCATAAACACCTCGGGGAAGCTTGCGGCATATCGCAATGCATACGAAGCATAGCTGCCGCCACCCAATTTATCAAGCTCCTGCGCCGCCTTATCGGGAAGGTTGACGAGTGCACCGCCCTTTACGGGCTCCATAACTATAACCTTTTTGCCGTGCTTCACGGCAACGTCATAGCAAGCCTTTCTTTGCACGCCGGGGTCGTCGTAATCAAGATAGTTTATCTGTAACTGAACCGCTTCTATATACGGTTGCTCGGTCAATACCATATCAAGGAAATCCGCAGTATCGTGGAACGACATGGCAATATGCTTAATCTTGCCCTGCTCCTTAAGCTTCTTTACAATCTCAAAAGCGTTGCAGGCTTTATATTTGGGATACGTATCTCTGTTAATGCAATGGAACAAATAGAAATCGAAATACTCGACACCGCAAATTTCAAGCTGGCTCTCAAAAAGCGGAACGATATCCTCTTCCTTTTCAAAGCACCAAGCGGATAATTTGTTTGCCAAGACAAAATCCTCACGGTCGTATCTTGCGGAAAGACATTCGCCTATTGCAATCTCGCTCTTGCCGTTAATGTATCCGTGAGCAGTATCGAAATAATTAAATCCTGCGTCGATAAAAGCGTCTATCATTCTGTTAAATTCGGCATAATCCACCTTATCGTCCACCATCTTAAGACGCATACAGCCAAAGCCGAAATTCTTCTTGATCTTTTCAAAAGACATACAGAGCACCTTTTTCCATTATTCTCTTTACGATTATATCACATATCTTACGAATTTACAATATCCAAAAAAAAGAAAAGTGGCTTAGAATAAGGATTTCAAGCCACTTATAAGCATTATTTATTCTTTAAGGTGGTAACTGATGAAACGAGCATTCGTCGAAGTTCTATGCACACCTTTTGGAATTTTTGAAATTCCTCTTCGCCTAAGCTATTTGTCTCATACAATAATTCAAGCCAATATTCACTCTCGTTACATTCTTTGAGTGCAATTTCAAACTTTGATATGAAATCTTTTGTTCCTTGTGCATACTGTGCTTCGTGAATATTAGCACCAACAGATGTTCCGCAACGCAAAAGCTGGTTAGTTAAAGCGCTTTCAACACCGTTTTGTTTCATTTTCCTGCAAAGAAACACAATGTTTTTGGCAAATTCTTTGGATTTATTTCTCAATACGCTATCTGCCATTCAGGTCTCCAAAATAAAGTTTTTAGTTTAGAGTTATAAATTCGGCTTCGCCAAACGTTATGATATGATTGCCTTGTAACTTCAAACTGCACCGAAGGTGCATCATAACTACGCAAGGCGTATCATAACTGATAACTTGACGCAGGCAATCATAACTAATAACTCGTTTCGCTTATGAGACGGGATAAGTTATGAGTTTAGAGTTATAAATTCGGCTTCGCCAAACGTTATGATATGATTGCCTTGTAACTTCAAACTGCACCGAAGGTGCATCATAACTACGCAAAGCGTATCATAACTGATAACTTGCCGCAGGCAATCATAGTTGATTTGAGCTTTGCTCAAATCATTCCCACTCAATGGTTCCCGAGGGCTTCGGGGTGAGGTCGTAGAGGACACGGTTGATGCCTTCGACTTCGTTAGTGATACGGGAAGTTATCTTATGAAGGACCGCATAGGGGATCTCTTCAATAGAAGCAGTCATCGCATCGAGAGTATTTACGGCACGGATTATTGCAGGCCAGCCCTCATAACGGCTATCGTCCTTAACGCCGACGGATTTGATGTCGGGAATTACAACGAAATACTGCCATACCTTTTCCGCAAGACCGCAATTTGCAAATTCTTCACGAAGTATTGCATCAGCTTCACGGAGAGCGTTCAATCTGTCACGGGTTATTGCACCGAGGCAACGCACGCCCAAACCGGGACCGGGGAACGGCTGACGGTATACCATAGCGTGAGGCAAGCCGAGAGCTTCACCGACAACGCGTACTTCGTCCTTAAAGAGAAGCTTGAGCGGTTCAACAAGCTCGAACTGAAGGTCTTCGGGGAGACCGCCGACGTTATGGTGGGACTTAACTGCCTTTTTGCCTTCCGCCTGCTTTATGCTTTCAAGAATATCGGGATAGATAGTGCCCTGTGCAAGGAAGGAAATACCTTCAAGCTTGCGTGCTTCATCAGCAAAAACCTTTATAAATTCCTTACCGATAATTTTTCTCTTGGTTTCGGGGTCGGAAACGTCTTTGAGAAGATCGAGGAAGCGGTCGGTTGCGTCAACGTAGATGAGGTTGGCATCCATGCCGTCTTTGAAGAGTTTTATAACGTTTTCGGATTCATCCTTACGCATAAGGCCGTGGTTTACGTGAACGCAAACGAGCTGTTTGCCGATAGCCTTAATAAGAAGTGCGGCAACAACAGAAGAATCGACACCGCCGGAAAGCGCCAAAAGCACCTTTTTATCGCCGACCTGCGCACGTACTTCTGCAATTTGTTCTTCGATAAACGCATTTGCGAGTTCTTTGGTCGTTATACGTTCCATAGATTCAGGACGCAAATTATTTTGCATTTTATATTCCTCCCGATATATTAAAAATCAAAAATTTATGATGAAATATTATAACAGCGAAATTCGACAATTACAAGAGAAATTTACAAGAAATTATACTTTTTTTGCCATGCTTTCTACTATAAAATAAACAAAAACGGTTCCGCA
>JAFVXP010000061.1 GCA_017501055.1 Clostridia bacterium
ATCCAATCCTGTTTTGGAAAACTACAAGAACTTTTACGTTCTCTTCTGTATGGAAGAAAAGGAGTATAAGCCGGGAACGCAGCTTTCTCAAAACTCCGATCCTGCGACTTTGTACAATGTAAGTGCAGTTTCAGATAAGACGAAGAAACTTTCGGCAACCAAGATCAACGCCGGGGGGTGGGATAGCGTCTACATTCCGATTGAAGTTGATACCGACGTGTTTATGCCCGATGTGGAAGGAGCAGTTCCTTCTATCAGCAAGGGCGAAATCCGCGATATTGAAATCGAAAACATTTTTGTTGCAAACGAAAAGCAAATTGTATTCGAACTTTCTGAGGACGTTCAACTCGTAGTACCCGAAGGAGCTTCTTTAAACGCAGACATCCGTTATCTTCACGGTATTACAAAGGCGTTGGTGTACACCGACATCAATAATGACGGCGTAAAAGAATATTTGAAAAAGAACGGTACGATTGAGTCTTACGGCAACAAGCTCATTTGGACGGCAACGGATGAAGGTCCTCTTGCTGAAATGACGCTTGAACAGATTATCAATAAAGACGGTTTCGTAACCGTTATTCCTCCAACCGAACCCGATGGAAAAGAAACGGTTGTTGACGTTATAAGCGGTGCGGCAAAATGGAAGCTCTCCTTTAACATAGAAGGTGTTGAGGACAAGAGAATCCCCTTCCCGTTTGACGGATATATAAACAACGTTCGCTCTGCAAAAGACGAATTCGGTATATTGAAAGCTACAAAGGGCAATACGGCAAACCACAATTTCTGCTCGATAGCTATCGACCTTCTTGCCAAAGACTCAACATTGGGACAGAAGGAAAACGCAAGCCTGAAATATGAGGATAATCTTTTCCAAAGCATAGCAGAGCTTGAAATTAAAGAGACCAAGATTTTAAACGACCATCAAATTGAGATAACATTTTCCGAAGAGGCGCAAATCATAGGCGACCCCCATCCTTACGTAGCAGTGGTATATACCGATGAAAACGGGGATATCGTTCAGATTGACGTAAACGGCGACGGTACTTTTGACAAGACTTTGACCTTTAACGGATATATAACGGTAGAAGGCAACAAGCTCGTTTGGACGAAATATACTACCGAAAGTACTACGATGGAGCAAATCTTCGGCAAAGAAGGCTATGAGGTTTATGAAGGCTACGAGGATTGGAAAGTACAGCTTTACATACTCGAAAACGAAGATTTAAGCGGAGTAATCGAAGAATACAGACCTGCGGTTATCGACTGCATAACGTCTCTTGACGGCACGAAGGCACTTTACGGCACGAAGACTACTGTTGTTGAAGGCGAGTTTGTTCCCGCACAAGACCTTTTCTTCGCTGATTTAACAGAATTAGACAAGACGAATATAAATGCGGTTTACGTTCCGCCTCAAATAACACCTGTTACTGTTGATTCACTCAAAATATTGAATGAAAGACAGGTTGAAATTACTTTCTCGCAAGCAATTGAGCTTGTTGAAACGGAAATGCCCACAGCGGTTGTTCGTTACGTTGATGCAAACGGAAAGCTCGTTTACGTTGATAAAGACGGAAGCCCCGAAACACAAGAAACACCTATGGTATTCGAGGGCGAGCTTTACTCTGAAAACGGAAAGCTTTATTGGGTAGCCGATATTGAATACGTTTTTGCAGACGTAATTGCAAAGAAGGGTTACGAAGAAACCGATTGGACAGTTGAACTTTTCATTCAAGATAAAGATAATAAGAATTCAACCGCGGTTAAAGAGTATTTGATTGAATTCGTTGATAGTATCAGAGCCGTTGAAGGTAACGGACTTTTACAAGCAACCTCAGTTGGAGAAAGCATTGACAGCGATATATTTACAAGCGATGCTTTTATCGGCCAAGAAAACCTTAATAAAGTTTACTATCCTTATGAGCCTATTGCTCTTGAATCGGTAACGATTCTTAACAGGGAGCAGGTTGCAATCAAATTCTCCAATGCAATAACGATTGTTGAAGACGATAACAATCCCGTATACGCAGGATTCAAGTATGTTGACCCCGAAACAAATGCAGTTATCTATAACGGCGAAAAAGCTCTTGTATCAAGCGGTACACTCAGCATAAGCAAAGACAGCGACGATACTCTTGTTTTGAGATTGACAGATGGAACTCTTCCTGCAAACGTAAACGATATCCTCAATAAGAAGGGATTCGAAAACGTTCCGGGAAGCGCAGATTGGAATATTGTATTCGTTATTGAAGGCAGAGATACGATTAAGATAACAAAGCCTCAAAGAGGATATATTGACAATATCCAATCAGTTGACGGCTTAGGCAGATTCTATTGTAACGTTCCCAATGATGACAAGAAGAACGACTCTCACGTTGTTACGGATATCAAGGGAACCGAAAATTCAGAGTCTCCTTATATTCCCGGAAATATGCTTCCGATGACTGTTACAAAGGCAGAAGTCAGAGACGAAAAAATAATTAAGATTTA
>JAFVXP010000062.1 GCA_017501055.1 Clostridia bacterium
AACCGTAAGCGTAACTGCATCGGGCGAGGGTAAAACCTATGAATGGTATTTCAAGGATACGAATCTAAGCAAATTCTATCTTACAAAGTCCTTCACGGGCAATACCTATACCATAACGATGACAGACGCACGCAGCGGCAGACAGGTCTATTGCGTGATAACCGACAAATACGGCAATTCCGAAAAATCCAAAGTGGTCACACTTAATAATAACTAACCGTAAAAGGAGAGGGGAAGCCTCTCCTTTTTTGGTTTATTTATAGATGTAAGATTATGTTTTATGTTGTTGACTTGCAGTGTAAAAGGTGGTATAATAACGATATAATATGTAGAATGGAGAATTAATATGGCTTCTCTTTTCAATAACGGTAAAGTAAGACGCATCATTTTGTTCATAATGGATATTTTGATGTTCCTCGGCATAAATGAAGGATATTATCAGGCAACACGTATATTCTCGAACTCTCCTAACTATAATGACAAAAAGTATCTTGTCAGCTCGTTGGTTCTTTTGGCATCGATAGTATTTTTCAGACTGGTTTTCCGTGTATATTCAAATATCTGGAGATATACGAGCACCAAGGCGTATTTCAACCTTATCCTTGCCGATCTTTGCGGCGGTGCGCTTGCAATCGTAATTTCCCGTGCATTCCCCGATACGTCCCCTATATATTTGGGCATATGGCATTCGTTAAACGTTGCTTCGCTAACTGCGCTCTTCTCGGTTTTGGCTCGCTTGACCTACCGTTTGATATATAAATCACGCAAAGGTTTGGATCCTGACGGATCGCCTCATATAAACGTTGCTATCGTCGGTGCAGGCCAGCTTGGCGCGATCCTCGCAAGCGACCTTACAACAAGCCACCGTACTATTTACAACCCCGTTTTCTTTATCGATACCGATAATGCAAAGACAGGCTCGAGAGTTCATAATCTTCCCGTTTATAAGGAAAATGCGGCGGTTCTCGAGAAGATAAAACGCTATTCCGTAAGCGAGATCTTCATCGCTATCGCAAACCTTACAAGCGAAGAAGCAACCCGTATTTATAATTTCTATAGCCTCACGGGCTGTAAGATAAAGCTTTACGATCTTCCCGTTCGTGATGCAAACCCCAATGCCGTTCCCGGCAAGAGAACTATCCGTGAATTCCAGATAGAAGACCTTCTTTTCCGTCAGCCTATCAATTTCTTCGATTCCGAAAGTAAGAATTATTACAGCGATAAAACCATTCTCGTAACGGGCGGCGACGGCTCGATAGGTAGTGAGATATGCCGTCAGCTTGCAAAATGCTCTCCCAAAAAGCTCATTATCGTCGATATCTATGAAAATAATGCATACGATATCCAACAGGAGCTTGTAAGAAAATACGGTGATAAGCTGAACCTTGCCGTCGAGATCGCATCGGTACGTGATAAGGAAAGACTTTCCTGCCTTTTCAAGAACTACCGTCCCAATATCGTCTTCCATGCCGCAGCGCATAAGCACGTTCCTCTTATGGAACAAAGCGGTTGCGAAGCAATCAAGAATAACGTTTTGGGTACGTATAATACCGCCGACGTTGCGGAAGAATACGGCGTTGAGAAATTCATTTTGATCTCTACCGACAAGGCTGTTAACCCCACCAACATTATGGGCGCTTCAAAACGTCTTTGCGAAATGGTCGTTCAATGCAGAACAGACAGCAAGACTTCGTTTGCGGCGGTTCGCTTCGGTAACGTTCTCGGTTCTAACGGCTCGGTAATTCCGCTCTTCAAGCGTCAGATTGCCGCAGGCGGTCCCATAACCATTACCGATAAACGCATAATCCGCTATTTTATGACGATTCCCGAAGCAAGCCAGCTTGTTATGCAGGCGGGTGCTATGGCAAATAAGGGTGAGCTATTTGTGCTCGATATGGGCAAGCCCGTCCGTATTTACGACCTTGCAAGAAATATGATAAAGCTTTCGGGCTTTGAACCCGACGTTGATATCAAGATCGAAGAGATAGGTCTCCGTCCCGGCGAAAAGCT
>JAFVXP010000063.1 GCA_017501055.1 Clostridia bacterium
GTCAACAGACATAACGGTAAGCGAAAGAACAACGTCGTTGCGAAGGTCCTTCGGGAAAAGGGGACGGATAGGTCTGTCGATAACACGGGACGCAAGAATTGCGTGCTCGGTAGGACGGCCTTCACGTCTGTTCCAGCTTCCGGGGATCTTACCTGCTGCATAAAGTCTTTCTTCATAGTCAACAGAGAGGGGAAGGAAGTCGATTCCGTCTCTGGGAGCTGCAGACATGGTTGCGTTTGCAAGAACTGCGGTTTCGCCGTAGCGAACCAAGCAAGAACCGCCTGCGAGCTGAGCTATCTTGCCGGTCTCGATAACGAGAGGTCTGCCGGCGAGCTCGTAACTGAATGTTTTGAAGTTTTCAAACATAACTTTTTTCCTTTCTTTTTCGTGTGTTTTATTGAAAGGATATCAGCAAGTTTAACACTTAACTATATGCCGAATCAACTTCGAAACATAGTTAATTGCTAAACCGACCAACACCCTTTTCTGCTTTTTCAACCTGTTCCGTGACGGACAAACACCTCGGAAAACCGAATGATGCTCCGAGGTGTTGTTCGTTTCGGGAATTACTTTCTGATGCCGAGTCTTTCGATGATGGAACGGTAACGTTCGATATCGTTCTTGAGAAGGTAGTTGAGGAACTTTCTTCTCTTACCGATCATCTGCTGCATACCTCTGCGGGAATGGTTATCCTTGGGGTTCTTCTTGAGATGCTCGGTGAGCTCGGAGATTCTCTTGGAGAGTATAGCGATCTGTACTTCGGGAGAACCGGTGTCGCCTTCGTGTACTGCATACTCTTTGATGAGGTTTTGCTTGTTTTCCTTTGTGATCATGGTGTTTCACCTTTCAAAAAAATATTTTTCGGGGTAAACCTTGCAAACGGTTGGTGAAGCCGGACGGTGCGCCCGTGTACCCGTAAACCGGGCAAACCCCGTGAATACGAAATCGCATTCCCGATTAATCTACCATATTTTTGTCGATTTGTAAAGGGTTTTTTGAAATATTTTTTTATTTTCCCCAAAGAACGTCGGAATTTGTGCATATATATAAATATTTTGTAAGATAAATCGCAATATATGCATACTTTTTGGATAGAACCCCTTGATTTTGGAGGCGGAAAGTGATAAAATATATAAAAGTATATAAGATGTTGGTGCGTGTATGGCGTTTGCTCTCGCTTTTTTAAAGAGATATAAAAAGCATATTAAACGTGTTTTTGCCGTAATGGTGCTTTCTGCTCTTACGGCTGTCCTTATTTTTGCTTTCCGAGAGGGCGTTATGCAAAATGTTATCGAGGACGATGCATTCGGCACCGTTTATGCTTTTGGTGCAGAGGAATAACTGCATATAGTATTCTCGGTCTTTCTCTGTTTAAAACGGAAAACAGCGTGAAATTTTGTTTTTGCGCATAAATATTTTCAAAATAAAGTCCACAAAGGAGATAAGAAGGCATGATCACCAAAAAAGAAACAGTCGCAATGCTCCTTGCAGGCGGTCAGGGAAGCCGTTTGCATTTACTTACGGAACGCATTGCCAAACCGGCGGTACCGTTTGGGGGTAAGTACCGTATCATCGATTTTCCTCTTTCAAACTGTGTAAATTCGGGAATCGATACGGTTGGTGTCCTCACCCAGTATCAACCGCTTGCGTTGAATGAATATATCGGAAACGGTCAGCCTTGGGACCTCGACCGTACCTACGGCGGCGTAACCACGCTTCCTCCGTATCAGGCACAGAAACGTGCCGATTGGTATAAGGGTACCGCAAACGCAATTTATCAGAATATGCGTTTTATCGATAAATACGATCCCGACTATGTTGTTATCCTTTCGGGTGACCACATCTATAAAATGGACTATGCAGAAATGCTTGAAGCTCACAAAAAGAACGAAGCAGACTGCACCATCGCTGTCTTTGACGTTCCTCTTGCAGAAGCTTCCCGCTTCGGTATAATGGCAACCGATGCAGAAATGCGTATAACCGAATTTGCCGAAAAACCGAAGGAACCCAAGAGCACAAAGGCATCTATGGGTGTTTATATCTTCAGTAAGGACAAACTCTTTAAATATCTCGAAGCAGACGAAGCTGATGAAAACAGCGCGAAAGACTTTGGTAAGAATATTATCCCTGCTATGCTCAACGCAGGCGAAAGACTTTATGCGTTTGAATTCGAAGGCTATTGGAAGGACGTCGGAACGATCGATTCTCTCTGGGAATCCAATATGGACCTTCTCGGCGACCGTCCCGCTCTTAACCTTAAGGACAGAGAATGGAGAATCCATTCCCGTAACGATGCTCTCCCTCCTCACTATGTCGGACAGGGCGCAGTTATCAACAATTCGATAATAACCGAAGGCTGTGAGATCTACGGTACCGTAATAAACAGCGTGCTTTCCGCAGGTGTTGTCGTTGAACGCGGCGCGGTTGTCCGTGACAGCGTAATCTTGGGCAACGTAGTTCTCCGTGCAGATTCCACGGTTGACTATTCGGTTATCGATGCCGATACCGTCGTAGGAAAAGGCGCATCCGTCGGTAAAGAGATCGCTCTTTCCAAAGGAATCACTCTTGTCGGAGGCGGCTTGACCGTTCCCGAAGGAGTTTCGGTTCCCGACGGCGTATTGTGTGATGACAATATGTTGAAAGAACTTTCCGCAAATAAGGGGGTAATGTAATGAACGCAGTAGGTATTATCTTTTCGAGCATAAATGAAAAAAGCGTATACGAACTCACTAAAGAACGTACAATGGCGTCCGTCCCCTTCGGCTGCCGTTACCGTCTTATCGACTTTGCTCTTTCCAATATGGTAAACTCCGGCGTTACCCACGTTGGACTTATCACACACTATAACTATCAATCCCTTATGGACCATATCGGTTCCGGTAAGGATTGGGACCTTGCTCGCCGTCAGGGCGGTGTTAAGATTCTTCCCCCTTACATAACCGCTTTTGCGAATACGACAAACTTCCTTTATAACACCCGCCTTGAAGCACTTATAAGCATTCGTGACTTCATAGCAGACTGTAAGGAAGACGTTGTTGTTCTTTCCGACTGCGATACCGTTTGCAACCTCGATCTTTCCGCTATGATAGAGCAGCACGTTAATACCGGCGCAGATATAACTCTCGGTGTTAAGAGCAGCTATGTTTCTCAGGACAGTAACCGTACCGTAACCATAGTAAATTCCGATGCCGACCAAAGAGTAACCGACATTGCGGATTATTCCGGCGCAAGAAGCGGATTTGAAGACGTTTACATTCGTATTATGGTTGTCGGCAGAAAATATCTTGAAGAGCTTATTACCGATGCTATTGCACACGGCTATACAAGCTTGACAAAGGACATTCTCGTTCGCAACTGCAAATATCTCGATTGCCGTGTTTATAAATTCGACGGCTATTTTGCAACGATCCGCAGCATCGGCGATTACTTCAGCTGCAGTATGGACCTTCTTGATCCCGAGATCCGCCGTTCGCTCTTCGGTATCAATACCCGTCCCGTATTCACGAAGGTTCGTAATTCTTCGCCCACGTCTTATATCGACGGCGCAATCGTCCGCAATTCTCTTATCGCTGACGGCTGTGTAATTCAGGGTACCGTTGAAAATTCGATACTCTTCCGAGGTGTTAAGGTCGGCAAGAATACCCATATCAAAAACAGTATCATAATGCAGGATACCCTCACGGGCGAGAACGTATATCTCAATTGCGTTATTGCCGATAAGAACGTCGTTATCCGTGACGGCCGTGTTCTTTCGGGCCACGAGACCCGTCCCTTCTTTATTGATAAGGATTCCTACGTTTGATAACGCAGTTTTTAACAATCGCATATCATTAAATAGAGCTTCAAGCGGGGGAGACCTCGCTTGAAGCCGATTATTAATATAAATTAAGGAATGTGAAAAATGAAAAAGAAGATACTTTTTATCGCAGGCGAATCAATGCCTTTTGCATCCTCGGGCGGATTGGGAGACGTTATCGGCTCTCTTCCTGCGGCTCTTACCGAAGCATCTGATGATTGCGACGTTCGTGTTATAATGCCTCTCTATTCGGCTATCACGGATGAATACCGTCAAAAGTTCGAATACATAAAGTATACATACATAAACCTTTCCTGGCGCAGAGAATATTGCGGTATCTTTCGTTATGTATATAAGGGAGTTACCTATTACTTCCTCGATAACGAACGTTATTTCAAACGCTTCAATCTCTACGGTGAATTTGACGACGGCGAACGCTTTGCGTTCTTCTGCCGTGCGGCGCTCGAAATTCTTCCCGAGATCGATTTCTTCCCCGATATTCTCCATGCACACGATTGGCATGCCGCTTTGAGCGTTATCTATCTCAAGCGTTGCTACTGCTATGACGATAGATATAAGGACATAAAAGCCTTCTTCACTATCCATAATATCCAATATCAGGGTATATACGATTTCTCCCTCCTCGGCGACATCTTCGGACTTATGCCGTCCGATCACGGTATCGTTGAATACGACGGAGCAATAAATCTCCTCAAGGGCGCAGTTGTTTGCGCAGACCAGGTAACAACCGTCAGCCCGACATATTCCCGTGAAATACTTTCTCCGAAATTCTCTCACGGACTTGATAGCGTGCTCAATATGTTCTCGTTTAAATTAACGGGCATCTTGAACGGTATCGACCGTGATTTCTATAACCCCTCAAAGGATAAAGAGCTTTTTGCAAACTTCTCCTACCGTAATTTGGAAGGCAAACAGATTTGTAAATCCGGCTTACAGCGTATGCTCGGCCTTCCCGAAAGAGACGTTCCGCTTATAGCTGTAATCTCCCGCCTCGTAAGCCATAAGGGACTTGACCTTGTAATGCTCGCAGGCGACGATATCCTTAAAGAGGACGTTCAGCTTGTCGTTCTCGGCCAGGGCGATAAGAGCTATGAAAACTATTTCGAATCGTTGGCTGAACGCTATCCCGATAAATGTAAAGCGCTTATAACCTATAACCGTGATCTTTCCAAAAAGATCTATTCCGCAGCAGACATCTTCCTTATGCCTTCCCGCAGCGAGCCCTGCGGATTGGCTCAGATGATCTCTTCCCGCTACGGTGCGGTTCCGGTTATTCACGAAACGGGCGGACTTTACGACAGCATTAAGGACTTTGGCTGCGAAGGCGGCGGTAACGGCTTTACCTTTGCCGCATACAGCGCTTATGAAATGCTTAATTCGGTAAACCGTGCAGGCGGACTTTACCGTTTCGAACGTGCAAAGTTCGAAGATTTACGTAAAAAAGTCATGCGTGTTGACTTCTCTTGGAAGAAGAGCGCATTGTCTTATATAGAATTATACAACAAATTTTAATTTACCCGGAAGGAAACTCTCAATGGCAAATAAGATCAGCGCTTCCTATCTCGAGGAAGCACTCAACAAAAAAATTTCCCGATATTTCGGTATCAGTCAAAACGATGCGGATATCAACCAGATCTATCAAGCAACCGTTTTGACTGTACGTGATATTCTTGCTACCAAGAATAAGGAATTCATGGAAAAGACTGCCGAAAAACAGGCAAAAGAAGTATACTATATGTGTATGGAATTCCTTATCGGCCGTTCGCTTAAGATGAATCTCTGCAATCTCGGTATCGAGAACGATTTCAAAAA
>JAFVXP010000064.1 GCA_017501055.1 Clostridia bacterium
CGAGGGTCTCGACCTTGAAGATCCCGCAAACGAGCCTATGTACGATAAGCCCGGCTTCCTCGAAATGGGCGTATCTCCCATGATGGCTCCCGATGAACCTACGTATATTACTATCGATTTTGAAGCAGGCGCACCCGTTGCTTATAACGGTGAAAAGATGAAGGCTTCGAAGATCATTGCAGAGCTTAACAAGGTCGGCGGTGCAAACGGTATCGGTATCATCGACATCGTTGAAAACCGTCTTGTCGGTATGAAGGACCGAGGTGTTTATGAAACTCCCGGCGGAACTATCCTTTATTTCGCACACGAAATGCTTGAAATGCTCACCGTTGATAAGGACACTCTCCACGTTAAGCAGAAGCTTGCAGTTGACTATGCAGACCTTATCTATAACGGCAAATGGTATTCTCCCTTGCAGGAAGCTCTCACCGCATTCGCTAACGAAAGCAACAAGTTCGTTACCGGTACGGTTAGGTTGAAGCTCTATAAGGGCAACATCATTCCTGCAGGAACCACCTCTCCCTATTCTCTCTATTCCGAAAACCTCGTAACCTTCGACGAAAGCGATTACGACCAGAAGCAGGCAGAAGGCTTTATCAACCTCTGGGGTCTTCCCACACAGGTTCAGGCATTGCGTGAACAGGGTAAGCTTTAATTAAAAACGGAGTAAATTATGGCTGTTAAAATGTGGGCGGGCAGAACCGCCGGCACAACAGACAAACGCGCTGACGATTTCAATTCCTCTATCAGCTTCGATTCGAGAATGTACCGTCAGGACATAAAAGGCAGTATGGCGCATGCTTCAATGCTCGGCGCAAAGGGTATTATCTCAAAGGAAGAAGCCGATACGTTGATCGACGGTCTTGAGAAGATACTTAACGATATCGAATCGGGCGAGCTTGCAATCAATATGGAATGTGAAGACATTCACATGTTTGTCGAGCAGGTGCTGACCGAGCGGTTGGGCGACGTCGGCAAGAAATTGCACACGGCAAGAAGCCGTAACGACCAGGTTGCGCTTGATCTGCGAATGAACCTTCGTGATGAAGCGGATACGGTAATTTCTCTTCTTAAAGAGCTTATTGATGCACTTCTTTCCCAGGCAAAAGCCAACAAAATGACGATAATGCCGGGATATACGCATCTTCAACGTGCTCAGCCGATAACCTTTGCACATCATCTTCTTGCTTACTGTATGATGCTTTTGCGTGATATTGACAGATTTTCGGATATGAAAAAACGTCTTAATATTTCGCCCATCGGCTCTTGTGCATTGGCAGGAACGACATACGATACAGACCGTTTTTACGAAGCAAAATTGCTTGGATTTGACGGTGTTTGCCAAAACAGTATCGACGGTGTTTCCGACCGTGATTTTGCGGTTGAGTTCCTAAACTGCAGTGCAACCTTGATGATGCATCTCTCTCGCTTGAGTGAAGAGATAATCCTCTGGTCGAGCTGGGAATTTAAGTTTGTCGAGCTTTCCGATGCATACACGACGGGCTCGTCGATAATGCCCCAGAAAAAGAATCCCGATATGGCAGAGCTTATCCGTGGCAAAACGGGCAGAGTTTACGGCGATCTTATCGGTCTTCTTACAACGTTGAAGGGTCTGCCTCTTGCATATAATAAAGATATGCAGGAAGACAAGGAAGGCGTTTTTGATGCCGTTGATACGGTTAAGATGTGTCTTTCCATTGCGATCCCGATGATCGCAACGATGACCGTCCGTGCCGATAATATGAAAAAAGCGGCACAGGAAGGCTTTATAAACGCAACCGACCTTGCAGACTATCTTGTAAAGAAGGGTATGCCCTTCAGAACGGCATACAAGATTTCGGGTACTATCGTTGCCGAATGTATCAAACGACGAAAAGTGCTCGAAGATCTGACTCTTGATGAGTACAAAACATATTCAGAACTTTTTGATACCGATATTTTTGAAGAGATCTCGCTTGAGACCTGCGTTGCAAAACGAATCTCGTTCGGCGGAACTTCGGTATCTTCGGTCGAGAAGCAGATCGCATTTGTCGAAACGGAGCTTTCGAAATGACAAATATTTTCATCGACGGCAGTGCCGGTACGACCGGGCTGCGTATATACGAGCGTTTGAGTTCGAGAAATGATATAAATTTAATAACGCTTCCCGAGGAACAGCGCAAGGATATAAACGCTCGCAAAGAAGCTCTTAATTCTGCGGATATTGCATTTTTGTGTTTGCCCGATGCGGCTGCTGTCGAGGCGGTGTCTTTGGTGGAAAACGACAAGACCGCAATAATCGATACCTCAACGGCACATCGCATTGATCCTGAATGGACCTATGGCTTTCCCGAACTTAAAAACGGCAAACTTCGTGAAGAAATAAGAAATTCCAAGCGTATTGCAAATCCGGGCTGTCACGCAAGCGGGTTTGTTGCGCTTATAGAACCGCTTGTTGCCGAAGGCTTGATGGATAAGGATATAATGCTGTCGTGCACGTCGCTTACGGGTTATTCCGGCGGCGGCAAAAAAATGATAGCCGAGTATGAATCCGCCGAGCGCAGTATGCTTTTTGATGCGCCCCGTATGTACGGATTGACGCAACAGCATAAACATTTGAAGGAAATGAAGGCTGTCTGCGGAATTGAGAATCTTCCGCTTTTCTGCCCTATCGTTGCACCGTTTTATTCGGGCATGGAAGTCACTGTGCCTCTTTTTGCAAATCAAATTAAGGGCAATATGGCAGATATATGCGATGTATATAAAGAATATTATAAACAAGGGCTTGTAACGTTCAGCGAATCTGCCGATGAATCCGGTTTTCTCTCTGCTGCCGCTTTTTCGGGCAGGGACGATATGCAGATAACCGTTTGCGGTAACGAAGAACGTTTGCTCCTTGTTTCACGGTTCGATAATCTCGGTAAGGGTGCCTCGGGAGCCGCAATACAAAATATGAATATTTTGCTCGGCGCGAATGAAGCGTGCGGACTGGATATATAGGAGATATTAATGAAAATAATCCAAGGCGGTGTTTGTGCCGCCAAAGGTTTTACCGCCAACGGCATACATTGCGGTATCCGCAAAAACAGAACAAAGCGTGATCTTTCTCTCATCGTGAGTGAAACAAAAGCTGCGGCCGCTGCGGTATATACCACAAATCTTGTAAAAGGTGCGCCTCTGGCTGTCACCAAACGTAATATAGCCGACGGCTATGCCCGTGCAGTGATCTGCAACAGCGGTAACGCCAACACCTGCAACGCAGGCGGAGAACAGATCGCAGAAAAAATGTGCGAACTTGTCGGTAATGCGCTTTCTATCAGCGCAGAGGACGTTGTGGTTGCATCGACAGGTGTTATAGGACAGCCTCTTGACATAACCCCTATCGAAAACGGAATGAAAGAGCTTGTAAACGGTCTTTCGGTAAACGGCGGCGATTTTGCGGCAGAAGGTATTATGACTACCGACACGGTGAAAAAAGATATTGCCGTTGAATTCGAGCTTGGAAACAAGGTCTGCAGAATAGGCGGTATCGCAAAGGGAAGCGGTATGATACATCCCAATATGGCGACCATGCTGGTGTTTATTACTACCGATGCGGCTATTTCTTCCGAAATGCTTCAAAAGGCGCTTTCTTCGGATATTGCCGATACTTTCAATATGGTCAGCGTGGACGGAGATACCTCCACCAACGATATGGTCACCGTACTTGCTAACGGAATGGCAGGCAATGCTGAAATAACCGAAGACAACGAAGATTTTAAAGTATTTATGAAAGCGCTTAATACGGTCACGGTTCAGCTGTGCCGTATGATCGCAGGCGATGGCGAGGGTGCAACAAAATTGCTTGAATGTTCGGTTTCCGGCGCAAAGGATATAATCACGGCGAAAACCGTTGCAAAAAGCGTTATATGCTCAAGTCTTTTAAAAGCCGCTATGTTCGGCGCAGATGCAAACTGGGGCAGAGTGCTTTGTGCTATCGGCTACAGCGGAGCAGACGTCGACGTAAATAACGTCGGTGTCTCGTTCAAGAGCCGAAAAGGTGTTATCGAGGTTTGCAAAAACGGCGCAGGCGTTGATTTTTCGGAAGAGAAAGCAAAAGAAATATTGCTTGAACGTGAAATAGAGATCATCGTTACTCTCGGCGACGGCAACGGTAGTTCTACCGCTTGGGGTTGCGATCTTACGTATGATTACGTTAAGATAAACGGTGATTACCGTACTTAAGGAGTATCCGATGGAAGGAAATCAGTTATCCAATGCGCAACGTGCAGAGGTTCTTACTCAGGCGTTGCCTTACATAAAACAGTATACGGGCAAAGTTGTCGTTATTAAATACGGCGGCAATGCAATGATAAACGATACGCTGAAGCAACAGGTCATGGAAGATATCGTTCTTCTTTGGCTTATCGGCGTAAAAGTCGTTCTTGTTCACGGCGGCGGTCCCGAAATAAACGAGCTTATGTCCAAACTCGGGAAAAAAGCGGAATTTGTTGACGGACTTCGTGTGACCGATAAAGAAACGGTCGATATCGTCCAAATGGTTCTTGCAGGCAAAGTTAATAAGACACTTGTAAATCTGCTTGAAACAAAGGGCGGAAAAGCAATGGGCATTTCGGGCATGGACGGCAGATTGATAGAAGCCGAAATAAAAAACGAAAAATTGGGTTTTGTCGGCTCGATCACACACATTAATATCGATCCCGTTACCGATCTGCTTGAAAAGGGATATATCCCCGTCGTTTCCACTATAGGTTGCGACAAGGAAGGAAATATCTACAACATTAACGGCGATACTGCGGCGGCATATATCGCAGGAGCGATCCAAGCCGAACGTCTTATAATGATGACTGATATCACCGGTATCCTTCGTGACTGCGAAGATGCTTCTTCGCTTATTTCCGAAATAACCATATCCGAAGCCTCAAAATTGAAGGACGAGGGAATAATATCCGGCGGTATGATACCCAAGGTCGATTGCTGTATCGAAGCTATCAACAAGGGTGTAAAAAACGTGGTAATCATGGACGGCAGAGTCCCCCATTCCATCCTTATGGAACTGCTTACCGACGAGGGTGCAGGTACGATGGTCAAACGTTGACAATATATAAAACGGAATGAATGTAATGAGCGGTCTTAAACAAAGAGACAAAACATATATTGCGAATACATATTCGCGTTTCGACGTTGAAATAGTTTCCGGCAAAGGTTCGGTCGTTTACGATGCAAACGGCAAACGGTATATCGATATGGGTTCGGGTATCGGCGTAACTTGCTTCGGCATTGCCGATGACGTATGGGTCAAAGCTGTCACGGAACAGCTTGATAAGGTCCAGCACACGTCCAATCTTTATTATACCGAACCCTGCGTTGAATTGGCAGAGCTTCTTTGCAACGCAAGCGGAATGAAGAAGGTATTCTTCGGCAATTCGGGTGCAGAGGCTAATGAATGTGCGATAAAAGTCGCACGGAAATATGCCGCCGAAAAGAAGGGCAGAGACTGTTTTAACATAATCACTCTTGAAAACAGCTTTCACGGCAGAACGGTAACGACGCTTGCCGCAACGGGGCAAGACGTGTTCCACAAGGATTTTCAACCGCTTACGCAAGGTTTTTTGCATTCTCCCGCAAACGATCTTGATGCAATGAAAAAGCTTGTTGCAGAGAACAAGATCGCCGCAATAATGATAGAATGTGTTCAGGGAGAGGGCGGTGTAAATCCGCTTATACCCGAATTTGTAAAAGGTATATATGATCTTGCGCAGGCACAGGATATCCTTCTTATTGTCGATGAAGTGCAGACCGGCAACGGCAGAACGGGCGAAATGTATGCATATCAAAATTACGGTATTACGCCTGATATCGTGTCTACGGCAAAGGGGTTGGGCGGCGGTCTTCCGCTTGGTGCAACGCTTTTGGGCGAAAAGACGGAATTTGTGCTCGGATACGGGGATCACGGATCTACGTACGGCGGAAATCCTATAGCGTGTGCAGGCGCGGTAAGCGTTATCGGCAGAATGAATAAAGAATTTTTGGATTCGGTAAAAGCAAAAAGCAAGCTTGTGTTTGAAACTCTTGCCGATTCAAAGGGTATCGAATCGGTAAGCGGTATGGGTCTTATGATCGGAATCAAGACCGAAAAGCCTGCCAAAGAGATCGTTATTAAATGTATAGAACGCGGGGTTCTTTGCCTTACCGCAAAGGATAAAGTAAGGCTGTTGCCCGCGCTTAATATCGATGAAGCAACTCTTACAGAAGCTCTTGAGATAATTAAATCGGTTTGTGCCGAATAAAATAAGAAAGGTAATACTTAAAATGAAAAAAATCACAGCACTTTTACTTTCCGTACTTATGCTTGCGGTTTGCTTTGTAGGCTGCGGCGCAAAGGGTAAGACCCTTAGCGAAGTTAAAGAAGCAGGTAAGCTCACCATTGCTACCAGCCCCGACTTCCCTCCTTTTGAAAACCTCGACGCAGACAAGAACGTTGTTGGCATTGAAGTTGAAATTATGAATATCGTTTGTGAAAAACTCGGAGTTAAGCCCGTTTTTGAGCAGATCAACTTCGACGCAGTTCTCACCGGTGTTCAGTCAGGCAAATACGATTGCGGTATGTCCGGTATTTCTGTAACCGACAAGCGTAAAGAAAACACCCTCTTCACCAAGGAATATTGCTTGGCTGCACAGGTTATCGTTGTTAAGAGCGATAGCGCAATTGCTGCCAAAGCAGACCTCTCCGGCAAGACCATCGCTGTTCAGACCGGTACTACCGCAGCAGAATTCTGCAGCGGTCAGGGTTATACACTCAGCCAGTACGAAGCAAACCAGGATGCAAAACTCGCACTCACTCAGGGTAAGGTAGATGCTTGGGTAGTTGACGACCTTACCGCAGCAGAGCTTTGCAAGGGCGACAACGGCGTTAAGATTCTTGACGAAAAGATGACCACTGAACCTTATGCATTCGCATTTGCGTTTGGTTCTGAAGATTTGGTTGAAGAAATCAACAAGATCCTTGATGAACTTATTGCTGACGGTACTATCAAGTCTATCTTCGACAAGTACGATGCACCTTACACCAAACCCGAATGATTTCTTAAAACATTTTAGGGGTTGCTCATAGGGCAACCTCTAAAATTCTTTTTGAAAGGAAAAAGAATGAACGCTTGGCTCGATAAACTTTACAAAACCTTTATTGTAGACGACAACTATATGATGCTCGTCAAAGGTTTTGGCAACACACTTTTAATAACGCTATGTGCGCTTTTGATCGGTATTGTTATCGGCTCGGTTATTGCAATTTCGAAGTATTACGCAGAAGGAAACAAAAAACTTAGGATAGTAAACGTTATCTGCGATATTTATACGACTGCGATACGAGGAATCCCCGTTACCGTTCTTTTGATGATTTTCTATTTTGTCATCTTCGTTTCCGACACAACAGGTATTACTACCGCAATTATCGCATTCGGTATAAACTCGGGCGCATATATGGCAGAGCTTATCAGAAGCGGTATCAATGCCGTTGATAAGGGCCAGATGGAAGCGGCAAGAAGCCTTGGTATGTCCAAAGGTCAGGCTATGGCAAAGATAATCCTTCCCCAAGCCGTAAAGAACATTCTTCCCGCTATCGGTAACGAATGTATCGCACTTTTAAAAGAGACCTCGGTTGCAGGTTACGTTACGGTTGTAGACTTGACACGTGCCGCAAATCTAATTCGTACCAACACAAACGACGCAGTGAATCCTTTGATTCTTCTTGCATTGATATATCTTGTTCTTGTCGTTATAATGACAAAGCTCCTCGCAGTTTTCGAAAGGAGGCTTCGCAAGAGTGATGGCAGATAAAAACGTTATAATCAGCGTTAAAAACCTTGAAAAGAAGTTCGATGATACTTCGGTTTTGAAGGGTGTGAGCGTTGATATCAATAAGGGCGACGTTGTTTGCGTTATCGGCGCATCGGGCTCGGGTAAATCCACCTTCCTTCGTTGCCTCAACCTTCTTGAGAG
>JAFVXP010000065.1 GCA_017501055.1 Clostridia bacterium
AAACCGCATTGATACAGCGTTTCAAACGCTTTTTTATTTTCGTGCGGGTATATATCTCCGATAGGGTTACCCAAAACACCAATAGTGTATCCGTCTGCCATAATAGCACCACGGTGGGCGGCGGTATCAACACCCTTTGCAAGACCGCTTACTACCACAGCACCGCTTTTTGAAAAGTTATATGCAAAATTCTCTGCCGTTTCCCTTCCGTAATCCGTCATTTTTCTTGTTCCGACGATTGCGATACAGGGAAGGTCGTTAAGATTCTTGAATTTGCCTATCGAATACAACGCAACGGGCGGATTTTGAATCTTCCTTAACGAGCTTGGATACAGCTCGTCATAATATCCCGTGACGGTCACGCCTATCATTTGACAGCGTTTCATAACCTCAAAAGCGTGGGAAAGGTCCTTTGATCCGAGACGGGATATATATCTTTCACGTTTTTCTCCGAGAAAGTAAAAATCGTTACATTCATAAATTTCCGAAATGTTCTTGAATCTCGGAAATATCTCGCTTGGCAGACGGCTGTAAATTCCTACCGACTGTTGAAGCCATATATAGAGGATTTCTTCCTTCAAAACCGTTTCCCCCTTCTTGCTTCCCAAAGTATCATTGAAGAAGCGGAAGCGGCATTAAGGCTTTCCGTTCTGCCCGACATCGGAATTATCGTTGTGAAATTGCAAGAGCTTATGACCGATTCCGTTAAGCCCTTGCCCTCGTTACCGATAACGAAGCAATCGGATTCCAAAACGTCAAACTCACCCAATATCTCCGCCTTGTCTGTAAGCGCAGTTGCGATAACACGCTTACCGCCGTTGCGGAGTGAATTGATTGCACTTTCTGCAGAGGGACAAATATAGACACCGTTCATAAACATTGCGCCCATCGTTGCACGAACGGTTTTTGATGAATAGATATCGGCGCAGTTTCCGCAAAGGATAACGTCACAGCCCATTGCCGCAGAGGTCCTTATTACCGTACCGACGTTTCCCGTATCCTGAAGGTCGCAAAGCATTATCGAATTGCCTTCTATACGTTCGGGCAAACCGTCAAGGACTTCATCGTCAACAAAAACGATATTATCCAAAAATCGGGAAACGGTAAAAATGCCCTGAGGGGCTTTTTCTTCGGTTAATTTATCATATACCGATTCCGTAACTTCATATACCTCGCAATTTGCTTTTTGTATAAGAACGGAATAACGTTCGATAACGTCTTCCCTTACAAAAAGCATTTCGGGAACATTTCCCGAACGGAGATATTCTTCCAAAAGGTGAACACCCTCGAAATAGAAAAGGTGTTCCTTCCTTCGTGTGCGGTTATCACGCAATGCGGTTATATTCTTTATCGTCGGGTTATTGCGAGATTCGATTCTTTTCATATTCACCAATACAGCAAAAAAATCCGTACTACTATATAATATATAATAATAGTACGGATTTATCATATTGTCAACATTTTTTTGCCAAAAGTATACGGTCTATTTTTCCGTAATCCTTCAACACGGCAACGCTGAAACCGCTTTCCTGCAAAATACGCGAAACGTCTTCGCATTGGTCGATGCCGATCTCATAGATGAGAATGCCGTCTTTTTTAAGAATATGGGGCACGAGCGCCGTTACCATTCGGTAATATCTAAGCCCGTCTTCACCGCCGTCAAGTGCTGTTTCGGGTTCAAAGCCAACCTGCGGCGAGAGGGTCTTTATATCCTCTGTGGGGATATACGGCGGATTGCAGATCACAAGGTCCAAGGGACGCTCGAGAATTGACGCAAGTTCTATATAATCGTCCTCGTCAAGAGCATCGAAACGGCGCACGGAAACGTTTTTCTGCTCTGCAAGGTTCTTTTCGGTATAGGGCAACGCCTTTCTCGAAAGCTCCAATGCATAACCGCTGACAGTTGGTTTTTCTGCCGCTATTGCCTTTGCAATACAACCGCTTCCGCTGCATATATCGGCAAAGAGGTCGCCGTCCTTAAGAACACCCAAAGCCGCCTTTACGCCGATCTCGGTATCGCTTCTCGGAATAAAAACACCGTCACCGACAAAAATATCGTAGCCGTAGAAATTGCATTTACCGAGAACGTACTGCAAGGGTTTGCCGAGAGAAAGCTGGAACACGGCACCGCTAATGAAGGGGTCGATCGATTGTGAAACCTCGTCGTCAAGTCTTGCAAGGAGAGTTCCTCTTTCCATCGAAAGTGCTTCGCAGAGAAGCATATCGGCAATAACGTCGCCTTCCTCGGGAGAGATCTCTATCAGTATTTCACGAAGTTTGTTTCTGTAATCTCTAAGCTTCAATTTCTGCCTCCTCGGTGGGTTCGGATTCTTGGGATACTTCGGATTCTTCAGGATTATTTGCATTTTCTTCGGCTTCGTATGCCGCCTTGAAATCCTCGTAGAAGTTCGGGAAATCCTCGGGAAGAGCAGATTTGAGCGCAGTTATCGCAACCTCGATGATTTCGTCATCGGGTTCTTTGGTGGTCAATTTCTGCATCCAAAGTCCGGGTGCGGAAAGCGCACGAACGATTGCATTATCGTGTCTGCCTGCATAGCGGATAAATTCATATCCAATACCGACAGTCAAGGGGAGAAGCAACAATTTCAACAAGCTTCTGAGCCAAACGGTCTTTATCGCCCAAAGGAAGATTATACCGATTGCGATAGAGAGCAATATCATCGAGAACATAAACGAGGTTCCGCAACGGGGGTGGAAACGGGATTGCTTCTTTACGTTTTCAACGGTAAGCTCAAGCTCCGCTTCATAACAGAAGATGCTTTTATGTTCTGCGCCGTGATGCATATAAACACGCTTCATATCGGGGATAAGCGCTGTTAACCAAATATACGCAATAAAAATTAAAACCTTAAGCACGCCTTCAACGATACTGCGCCATGCGCCTGCGCCGAACCCCTGCGAAACACGGCTGGTTCCGAAGAAAAGGTCTCCGACAAACGTGGGAAGCCATATAAAGAGTCCCACAGCCAAGGGAACGCCCAAAATGACCGAAACAACCGAAACAACGGGAATTATCCATTCACCGCATTTTTCTTCAAGCCATTTATCAAACTTCGACTGTTCTTCTTCCTCTACGTCAAGACCGAGCATTTCCGTACCTTCGGTTATTGTCGAAAACGAGAGTATCATTGATTCGATAAAGTTAACGACACCTCTTATGATAGGCCATTTGAGAAACTTGAATTTATCGGATATAGAGGAATTATCCTTTCTCGAAACGGTTATCTTCTTATTGTCAAGACGGCGAACGGCAATTGCCGTGTGAGTCTTGCTTCTCATCATAACGCCTTCGATTATCGCCTGACCGCCGACAGCACCGCGTCTTTTTGAATTGCAGGATATGTTTTCAGTGGTTTGTTCTTTTTTATCCATATTTATGCTCCTTTTGCGGTTGATTTTCTTACAAAATTGTATTATACTATATTCGAATCAAAAATAAAACCCCTTTTATAAAAGTTTACAATCGTTTTTAGGAATTTAGTTTTATGGAAAACAAGGTATTTACAAAAAACGACAGCGGTTTTATCTGCGGTAATTGCG
>JAFVXP010000066.1 GCA_017501055.1 Clostridia bacterium
ATCAGTCTGTTCGTCCAGCATGGTAATTAATTCATCATTGCCTATTTAAAAGTGCACCTGTTTTTCAAAAACAAGTGCACTGTTTTAGCATTATTTTGTAATTTTTACGGTTACAATAAAGCCGGAACCGCCATCACCGGAAACGGTATACGTGCAGTTTTCGTTAGTGGGAACAGAAACGTAGGTCGTATTCTTACCGTCATCAATTGGAACATAATAAACCACATAAGAAACACCGGATTCAAGCTGGCTATCAAATTCGATAACCTTCTTGTCCTTGATTTCCACAACATATTCCTCAAGAGAATATTTATAAAGATTCATATACCAGCTGTGAGCAACACCAACATATCTATAAATGGTATTGTCCGATTCGTTACCTGTATGCTCTGCTTTTCCGTCGGGATATCTCTGAATCACACCATAACGATAAGCTTGATCTCTTAAATATCCAAACTCGGGATCGGAAAACTTATACTTCGAATTATAGATCGATAATTGAAGCGAATAACCCGTCGAAAGCTCGGCCTCTTTGTCGGAACCGCCGGCAGAATAAGGCGAATACGCTTTATTTATTATAACGCCATTCGAAGGAACCTCGTCATAAAAGCTGACGATAAACTCATCTAAATTATCTATCGCTTCGCCATAAAGTTTAAGACCGGATCCGGAAAGCCCGTATACCTTATGGCTCGCCACAGAATAGACGCTCTTCAATTTACCGGTATCGACGACCGGCATAGCTCCCCCTTTGGAATTAACAACAGCAAGACTGCCGTTAACAACCGCAGAATTCGCAAATGCACGACTTTCCATATTGAGATCGTCATAATACAAATAGTCGATTTCCGGCTCTTTAGAGGTGTCCGAAACTTCCTGTGAAACTTCAGATACTTCAGCGGATACTTCTTCGGAAGATTCTGCAGGATCCGCAAATTCAACGTTACCGAACTGAGCAAGCGCTGCAACAAACGACCCCAACATAAACAGAACCGCAACGATTATTACATAAGCGATTTTAATATTTGGCTTTTTAATATTTCTTTGCATAAACGACCTCACAATCTAAAACATGTGGGCGATTAAATCGCCCACATATTATTGTAATTTAAAGTCTTACATTTCAGCTTTCTTCTTAAGAGCCGCATATTTTTCTTTAGCCTGCTGTTCAGCAGTATCAAAGAGAACGCTTGCTCTTTCAGGGAATGCCTTTTCAAGAGAGCTATATCTTGTTTCAGTCTTAATAAAGTCTTTATAAGACTTGGTAGGTTCTTTGCTGTCAAGAACGAAAGGATTCTTGCCTTCCGCAGCAAGCTCGGGGTTGAAGCGGAAGTTGAACCAGTAACCGGAAGCAACAGCAGCCTTGGTTTCGAGCATGCTGGTACCAAGACCCTTCTTAATACCGTGGTTAATACAAGGAGCGTATGCAATGATAAGCGAAGGTCCTTTGTACTTTTCAGCTTCGGTAATAGCCTTGATACACTGGTTATAGTCCGCACCCATTGCGATCTGAGCAACGTATACGTAACCGTAAGACATTGCGATTGCAGCAAGGTCCTTCTTCTTCACTGCCTTACCAGCAGCCGCAAATTTAGCGGTAGAACCGGTAGGTGTGGATTTAGAAGCCTGACCGCCGGTGTTGGAATATACTTCGGTGTCGAATACGAAGATATTAACGTCTTCACCGGAAGCAAGCGCGTGGTCGAGACCACCAAAGCCGATATCGTATGCCCAACCGTCGCCACCGAAGATCCACATGGATTTCTTGGTGAGAAGGTCTGCATTATCAACAACTTCTTTAGAAAGATCGCAATTGCAAGCAGAAGCCTTGCAAGCTGCCAAAAGCTTTTCGCCGGCAACCTTAGATGCTTCAGCGTTATCCATACCTGCAAGCCATTCATTTGCAGCAGACTTGATTTCGTCGGATGCGCAATCAGCTTCTGCAATCTTTGCGACAGTTTCAGCAAGTCTTGCTCTGCGTGCGTTCATAGCAGTAGCCATACCGATACCGAATTCTGCGTTGTCTTCAAAGAGGGAGTTCGCCCAAGCAGGACCATGTCCCTGTTTGTTTACGGTATAAGGCATAGAAGGAGCAGAACCACCCCAGATGGAAGAACAGCCGGTAGCGTTAGCAATAAACATTCTGTCGCCGAAGAGCTGGGTGATAAGCTTTGCATAAGGTGTTTCACCACAGCCTGCACAAGCGCCGGAGAATTCGAGAAGCGGCTGTTTGAACTGGCTGCCCTTAACAGTTTCAGGCTTGAACTTAGCAAGAACGTCTGCATTATCACAGAATTCATAGGTTGCATCGAATGCATCCTGATATTTAAGCTGACCTTCGATAGGAGCCATCTTGAGAGGCTTATCGGGCATAGGACAGATTTCAACACAGCTTCCGCATCCGAGACAGTCAAGCGCAGAAACGGTAACACCAAACTTATAGCCGGGCATACCCGTCATAGGAACGAGCTTGAATTCGGGATGTTCAGCAGCTTCAGCATCGGTCATAGCGATAGGTCTGATTGCTGCGTGAGGACATACGTAAGAACACTGGTTGCACTGTGCACACTTCTTGGTGGGATCCCAATCAGGAACGTCAACAGCAACGCCACGTTTTTCGTATGCAGCGGTACCCTGAGGGAACGTACCGTCAGCGTTTTCGTGGAATATAGAAACGGGAAGATCGTCACCCTTCTGAGCGTTGGTGGGTTCAAGGATTTCCTTAACAAACTTAACAACTTCTTCTCTGCCTTCGAGTTTATCGTTCTTAGCGTCTGCATCAACTGCATTTGCCCATTCAGCAGGAACTTCTATCTTGGTGTAAGCGTTAGCGCCTGCATCGATAGCGGCATAGTTCATGTTAACGATATCTTCACCCTTCTTAGCGAAGCTCTTATATGCAGCCTTCTTCATATAATCGATAGCTTCTGCAGAAGGAATTATATTAGCGAGCGAGAAGAATGCACTCTGAAGAACGGTGTTGGTTCTGTTTCCAAGACCGATTTCACGAGCAATAGAAATTGCATCGATAGTGTAGAAGTTAACCTTCTTATTAGCGAGATCTCTCTTAACCTTTGCAGGGAGCTTTGCTTCAAGCTCTTCAGGAGTCCACTGACAGTTGAGGAGGAAGGTACCGCCTTCAACGATATCGCCGGTGATGTCATATCTTTCTATATAGGAAGGATTGTGACAAGCAACAAAGTTCGCATGAGATACATAGTATGTAGATCTGATGGGAGTGTCGCCGAAACGAAGGTGGCTGATGGTTATACCGCCGGACTTCTTACTGTCGTATGCAAAATATGCCTGAATGTACTTATCGGTATGGTCACCGATGATCTTGATCGAGTTTTTGTTTGCACCAACGGTACCGTCGGAGCCAAGACCCCAGAACTTACACGAAACGATTCCTTCTCCGGCAGTGTTGGGAGCGGTTTCAAGAGGAAGCGAAAGATTGGTAACGTCATCGTTGATACCAACAGTAAAGCCGTCGATGGGCTTTTCGGCATCAAGGTTCTTATAGACCGCGAAAATACAAGCAGGAGTAGTATCCTTAGAACCAAGACCGTATCTGCCGCCGATAATGAGAGCAGATTCAAATTTAGTGCCACGAACCGCATTAACAACATCAAGGAACAAAGGTTCAGCACCCGCACCGGGTTCCTTGGTTCTGTCCATAACTGCGATCTTTGTAACTGTTTCGGGAATAGCTTCAAGAAGCTTTGCCTTTACAAAAGGACGGTAAAGCCTTACCTTAATAAGGCCGACCTTGCCACCGTGAGCATTAATATAGTCAACAGTTTCTTCGATTG
>JAFVXP010000067.1 GCA_017501055.1 Clostridia bacterium
TATCGCAAAGCTTGCAGGCAAACGCCAAAACGTTTGCGTTGTCGGTGACGACGACCAATCGATATATTCCTTCCGTGGTGCGACCGTTGACAATATCCTCGGCTTCGAGCGTGAATACAGAGGCGCAAAGGTAATTCGTCTTGAGCAAAACTACCGCTCGACGGGCAATATCCTTAAAGCCGCAAACGGAATTATCCAAAACAATATCGGCAGAAAAGGCAAGGAGCTTTGGACCGATGCGGACGACGGAGAAAAGGTTCATATTAAACGGCTTTTCACCCAAGCGGAGGAAGCATCGTTTATATGCGATACTATCAAGAAAAAGGTCGATTCGGGCGCAAAATATTCGGATTTTGCGGTTTTGTACCGTGTGAATGCACTTTCGAACTCGCTTGAAACGATGTTCGTCAAAAAGAAGATCCCTTATAAAATATTCGGCGGCATAAGATTTTATGAACGCAGAGAAATTAAAGATATTCTTGCCTATCTTTCCGTTATCGTCAACCCCGACGATACCGTAAGATTACGCCGTATAATAAACGTTCCCAAGCGTGCCATCGGTGAAGCAACCGTTGAAAAGATTGCGGAAATTGCGCTTGAATACGAAACCTCTATGTTCTCGGTCATCGAGAACGCAGACAGATACCCCGAGCTTAAACGTGCGTCTTCAAAGCTTTTGCGTTTTGCAGAGCTTATAAACGGGCTTCGTGAATTCGCAAAGGGAAATTCTCCTTCAGATATCGTTTCCCGTGTTATCGAGGAAAGCGGATACCGTGTTATGCTTTCCGAGGAGGACGACGGCAAGGACAGAGAGGACAACGTGCTCGAGCTTGTTTCCTCGGCAACACTTTTCGAGGAAACCGCACAAGAACCCACTCTTGCGGAATTCCTAAACGAGCTTTCCTTGGTCAGCGACCTTGATAATTACGAAACGGGCACCGATGCCGTCGTGCTTATGACGGTACATTCGGCAAAGGGGCTTGAATTCCCGACAGTCTTCATTCCCGGATTTGAGGAAGGTCTGTTCCCAAGCTCGCAATCGGTCACAGAGGGCGACAAGGGTCTTGAAGAAGAACGCAGGCTTGCCTACGTTGCCGTTACAAGAGCAAAGAACGAGCTTTTCCTGCTCAATACCTCTTCAAGAATGCTTTACGGCAGGACCGAAACAAGACAGATTTCCCGTTTCGGAAACGAGATAC
This sequence comes from Clostridia bacterium, assembly GCA_017501055.1. Taxonomy (GTDB): domain Bacteria; phylum Bacillota; class Clostridia; order Oscillospirales; family CAG-382; genus Coliplasma. The sequence continues at coordinate 1,200 of JAFVXP010000067.1, forward strand.
CTCAGGAGGCTTGCGAGCGTGAGGTCGTTCAGGACAGCAGCGGTCACACCGCCGCACCCGTCGGAGCATATTCCGCACGTTATTCGGAAAGCAGAAACAACTTCCTTGAAAATATCCGTTCTGCCTCCGAGCCGAAGCCCTGTTGCGAAAGGTTCGATTCGGGCGACAGAGTCTCCCACGCAATATTCGGCGAGGGCGAGATCGTTTCCGCAACGAATATGGGCGGAGATATTCTTTACGAAATAGAATTCGTAAACGGAACGACAAAGCGTCTTATGGGCAGCTTTGCAAAATTAAAGAAGATATAAAAATTTATTACATATATCAGGAGAACATTTATGGCAGTTATAAAACCTATCAAAGCGTTGCATTTTACCGAAAAAGCAGGTAATATCGCAGATTGCGTATGTCCCCCTTACGACATAATCGCACCTGCGGAAAGAGAAGCGCTTGTCAGCAAGAACGAATATAACGTTGTCCGTCTCGAGCTTCCTTTGGGCGAGGACAGATATGCCGAAGCAGGCAAAACTCTCAATTCCTGGCTTAACGACGGTATTCTCGAACGTGAAGAAAAGGGCGGTATCTATGTTTACCGTGAAGAATTTGCGGTCAACGGCAAGGACTATTGCCTTACGGGCATAATATGCCTTGTCAAGCTTTGCGAATTTTCCGAAAGAATAGTTCTTCCCCACGAAGAAACTCTTACAAAGGCAAAGCAGGACAGACTTAACCTTATGAAGGGCACGGGCTGTAACTTCTCGTCCATCTATTCTCTCTATTCCGACGAAAGCGGTACTATCGAAGCAGAGATCGCAAAGAAGACTGCAGAAGCGCCCATTCACCGCTTCACCGACGATGAAGAAGTTACACATTCTCTCTGGAAGATCGATTCCGAGGAAGGTGTTAACGCAATCGTAAACGCACTTGCAGATAAACAGCTCTTCATTGCAGACGGCCACCACCGTTATGAAACTGCTCTTAACTTTAAAAAGCAGAGCGAAATTATCCCCGAAGGCGCAGACTACGACCATATTATGATGACTCTCGTCGATATGGACGATAAGGGACTTGTCGTATTCCCCACCCACCGTCTTATCGTAGACCGCAAGGTTGATAAGCAGGAGATCATCGACAAATGCGCCGACGATTTTGATATGTGCGTCCGTCCCCTTTCCGAGCTTAACAAGGCTCTCTCCGACGGCGAAGACGGAAAGACCTATGCTCTCTATAACGGCGGCGACGATTTCCTTCTTATGACCTTCAAGCCCGAAAAGCAGAGAATCATCGACAACAGAAGCGAAGCATACAGCGACCTTGACGTTAGTATCCTTCACTCCTTCGTTCTCGAAAATGCTCTCGGCATTGATAAAGATAATATGGCAAACCAGATAAATCTCCGCTATACCCGTTCGCTTGACGACGCTATCGAATCGGTCAAGAACGGTGCTGCCGATGCGGCGTTCCTTATCAACGCAACCAAGGTCTCGCAGATAAAGGCCGTTGCTCTTGCAGGCGACAAGATGCCTCAGAAGAGCACCTATTTCTATCCGAAGCTTAAGACCGGACTTGTTATGAATATCCTTAAGAAATAATCGAGGACGTTATGAGAAAAGAACTTGAAAAGAAATATAACCCCGCCGAATTTGAAGAAAGACTTTATAACGAATGGGACGCAAAGGGCTATTTTGCTCCCTCGGGCAACAGCGAGGCAGAAGCTTTCTCTATAGTTATGCCCCCTCCCAACATTACGGGTCAGCTCCACATGGGTCACGCACTTGACAATACCTTGCAGGACATTCTTGTTCGTTACAAGAGAATGTGCGGTTTCGAAACTCTTTGGCTTCCCGGTACCGACCATGCATCTATCGCTACCGAAGCAAAGATAGTTGAAGCTATGCGCAAGGAAGGTATTACGAAAGAAGACCTCGGCAGAGAAGGCTTCCTCAAGCGTGCTTGGGAATGGAACGATACCTACGGCGGAAGAATATGTGAACAGCTTAAAAAGCTCGGCTCGAGCTGTGATTGGTCGAAACGCCGTTTCACTCTTGACGACGGCTGTTCCGATGCCGTTAAAGAAGTATTCGTAAACCTTTACAATAAAGGTCTTATCTACAGAGGCACAAGAATTATTAACTGGTGTCCTCATTGCTGTACTTCTATCTCCGATGCAGAGGTTGAATATAAGGATATGGACGGCCATTTCTGGCACCTCCGTTATCCCGTTAAGGACAGCGACGAATTTGTTTATCTTGCAACCACACGTCCCGAAACCTTGCTTGGCGATACTGCAGTTGCAGTTAACCCCAAGGACGAAAGATATGCACATCTTGTGGGCAAGACGCTCATTCTTCCCCTTGTCGGCAGAGAGATTCCCGTCGTTGCCGACGAATACGTTGAAATGGACTTCGGTACGGGCGTTGTTAAGATCACTCCTGCGCACGACCCGAACGACTTTGAAGTTGGTATGCGTCATGATCTTCCCCTTGAAAATATGCTCACCGACGATGCAAAGGTTACAGAAAACTATCCCAAATATGCAGGTATGGACAGATACGAGGCTCGCAAGGCTATCGTAAAGGACCTCGAAGAGGGCGGATTCCTCGTTCGTGTTGAGGACATCAAGCACAACGTCGGCACCTGCTACCGTTGCGGTACTACAATCGAGCCCAGAGCTTCGCTCCAGTGGTTCGTTTCGATGAAGCCTCTCGCAGAGCCTGCCATTGAAGCAGTCAAGAGCGGTGAAGTCCGTTTTGTGCCCGACAGATTCTCTAAGAACTATCTCCATTGGATGGAAAATATCCGTGACTGGTGTATCTCCCGTCAGCTTTGGTGGGGTCACCGTATCCCTGCCTTCTATTGTGACGATTGCGGTGAGATAGTTGTTACAAAAGACAATACCGCAGTTTGTCCCAAGTGCGGTAAAGAAATGCGCCAAGACCCCGATACTTTGGATACTTGGTTCTCCTCTGCACTCTGGCCCTTCTCCACAATGGGTTGGCCCAACGAGGACGCAGAGCTTCTCAAGCGTTTCTACCCGACCGATA
>JAFVXP010000068.1 GCA_017501055.1 Clostridia bacterium
CGTGCTCCTTCTCGGCCCCACGGGTGTGGGCAAGACCTTCCTTGCGCAGACCCTTGCCAAGACCTTGAAGGTTCCTTTTGCCATCGCGGACGCCACCACGCTGACAGAAGCAGGCTACGTCGGTGAGGACGTGGAAAATATCCTTGTACGTCTTCTTCAAGCGGCTGATTTTGACGTTAAGAAGGCCGAAAGAGGTATTATCTATATTGATGAAATAGATAAGATCTCCCGTAAGAGCGAGAATCGTTCAATAACCCGTGACGTTTCGGGTGAGGGCGTTCAGCAGGCTCTTTTGAAGATCGTCGAAGGCACCGTTTCCAACATACCCCCGCAGGGCGGCAGAAAGCACCCCAATCAAGAGTTTATTCAGATCGATACGTCCAATATCCTCTTCATCTGCGGCGGCGCATTTGACGGATTGCGTGATATTGTGGGCAACCGCCTTGGCAGACAGACCGTCGGCTATAATGCACCCACGTTGACTGCCGATGAACGCAAAAAGGGAATGGACCTCAAGAAGGTAACCCAACAGGATATTGTAAAATACGGCTTGATTCCCGAGCTTGTCGGCAGAATCCCCGTTATCGCAACTCTCGAACCGCTTGATAAAGACGCTCTTGTACGCATTTTGAAGGAACCGAAGAACGCTTTGCTTAAGCAATATCAAAAATTGTTTGATTTCGACGGTGTAGAGCTCGTCTTTGAGGACGAAGCAATCGAAGCAATCGCTCAAAAAGCACATGAGCTTCAAAGCGGTGCGCGTGGACTTCGTGCAATAACCGAAGGAATCATGACAAAATTTATGTATGAAGTACCTTCAAACGAAAATATCAAAAAACTTGTTATAACAAAAGAAATGATAGGCTAAAGCCGAAAAGGAGTTAACTATGACAGCAGTAATCCTCGCCGCAGGTCTCGGAAGCCGTTACGGTGGCTTAAAACAGCTTGATCCGGTAGGTCGCCATGGTGAATTTATTATCGACTATTCAGTTTATGATTGCATTCGTGCAGGTTTTGATAGAATAGTTTTCATCATTAAAGAGGAAAACCTTGAAATCTTTGAAGAATCTATCGGTAAGAGAATTAAAGGCAACGTAAAGATCGAATATGCGTTCCAGAACAGCTCTGACGTTCCCGACGGATTTTCTTGTCCTGCAGACAGAGTAAAACCTTGGGGCACGGCTCACGCTCTCCGTGCTTGCCGTAACATTGTTGACGATAAGTTTATAATCTTCAACGCAGATGACTTCTACGGAAGAGAAACCTTTGAAATAATGGCAAAAACTCTTTCCGACGTCAACGCTCATAGCTTTGCTATGCCCGGTTATACTCTTTCTAACACACTTTCCGAAAACGGCCACGTTGCAAGAGGTGTTTGTGTTACCGAAAACGGCGTTATCGCAAAGATAAAAGAAATCAAAAAGATCATGCGTATTGACGGAACAGTTAAATACGAAAAGAACGATGAATGGTTTGAAATAGACGAAAATTCTCCCGTTTCGATGAACTTCTGGGGCTTCACACCCGATGTTTTCGATTACGTAGAAACCGGCTTTACAAACTTCCTTCGTAACCCCGAGAACGACCTCATCACCGGTGAATATTATATCACCAACCTTATCGATGAAGGCATCGAAACAGGTAACTTCAACTGCAAGGTTGTAGAAACCCCTGCAAAATGGATGGGCGTAACCTACCGTACCGATAAACCCGATTTCTTGGCGTTCCTTAACGCAAAGATAGATGCGGGCGAATATCCCGAAAATCTTTGGGGTTAAATAATTACATAATAAAGACTACGCTTCCCGTTATGAGAAGCGTAGTTTTTTGTCGGGGTCCCCAAGAAGTCGTTAGAGTTCTTGGGGTGATTTGTTGTGGTGATTTATCGGGGTGATTGTCGGGGCGGTTTATATTCTTCCGCTGACCGTAATTCTGACGTTACCGGGAACAACGGTTATAATACCCGTTTGCGGGTTTTGAGTGAACGTTGCAGGCGGTACGGTTATCGAATAATCGCTGTCGGGCGAGGGAAGTGTAAGCACACCGTTTACATAGTCATAATCGCTTTCGGGAATCAATACACCGTCAACACGAACCTCGATATCGGTTATCGGCGGATTGAAGGTATCGATAAGGATAACGTCGGTAGCCTCAAGATTACCGTAGTTGTAAATGTCAAAAATGAAATTAACCTCTTCACCGCAAATAACGGGGTTCGGGCAAATGGATTTAATAACCCTTACGTCTGCAAAAGTTTCTGCCGTTAAGGTGTGGCAGTCGCTTGCAGGCTCGTTACAAATACAATCGCATACAGCTGTTGCAGTGTTGGTTATTGATGAACCTCTGCTACCGTTTGCAAATTCATTAACACGCACAATATATCTTATCTGCGCCGTTGCATTAGCAGGGAGATTTTCGATATTATAAACTATTCTTCCGTTGCTTATAACGGGTGTAATAAGTGAATCGAAAACACCGTTAATAAGAAGCTGTGACGGGCCGATATACGTCAAGGGCGTGTAATTGTTGTTGCCCACCCGATAAGTGCCGAGATCGTCTGTTATAACTACATCGTTCACAGCACCGTTGCCTTCGTTGTGACGGTGATAAAATAGGTTATATCTTGACCGATCCTATAGGTTGTCGAAAGTGACGTTTTTTCAATATCAAGCTGACCGTTCAGAATGGCAGAAGCGGTGTTCGAGAAAACTGTTGATATTTCTCTTGCACCGGCATATCTGTAATTAAGTCTTGCTTGATTTGTAATGATCGTAGCCATTGGAATCATTCCTCCTTCCACTAAATCAGTATATTTGAAAATAAAAAAGGGTGTTACATTTGTAACGCCCTTTAGCTTTTATAAAAGGATATTATTAAGTCTTACAAATTCTTTTGCTTCATCGGCGGTAAGCGTTCTTGAAAGCAATAAAGCAGAAAGATAAATATGCTTTGCGGTAAGAATAGCTTTTTCTTCGTCTTCGCCGTTTTCAAGCTTCTTTATGATCGGGTTGTCAATATTAATAACGATTGCTTCGGAATTGGGCATCTTAAATGCTTCGTTACCGGAAGAAAGACTGTACATCTTCATCATATCTGCAAAGCGTCTGCTTTCTTCGGGAAGAGAGATCAAAGCCGCCGCACCGTTTTCGCCTAAAGAAGTGAAGGTGATGGCAATTTCTTCCTTTTCGGATGCTTTTCTGAACAGGGAAACAAGCTTTTCACTGTCTTTAATATCACCCTGCTCAAAGCCCGAATCGATTCTGCGGAACTTAATCTTTTCGTTTTTGCTTTCAAAATATTGAGAAAAACTGCTGTCGATAATACTGTCAAAAACAACAACGTCTTTTTCTTTCTCTGCAAACAAACCAAGATAATAGCTTTGTGCTTCTTTGTCGGTAGTGTAATAAACAACGCCTTCTTCTGCATTGTTTAAATATTCGGGAATCGTCTTATAATCACCGTTTGCTGTTTCGAAAATAAGAGAATTGCGTACTCTGTCGCCGAACTTTTCATCACGCATACAAGCATATTCAAAATAGGGCTTCATTTCTTTCCAATTCTTCTGGAGCTTTTCACGGTCGTTGTTGAAAAGCAGATTGAATTTGTCTGCAACCTTCTTGGAAATATGCGAAGCTATCTTGCGGATATAAGCGTCGTTCTGCAAATAGCTTCTCGAAACGTTAAGAGGCAATTCTGGACAGTCCAAAACACCCTTAAAGTTTGCAAGATGCTCGGGGCAGGCTTCTTTGATGTTATCGGCAACGAAAACCGAATTGTAGAATAGCTTAATTTCGCTTTCGGTGGAATCATATCCCGTTTTGCGCTTGGGAATAAACAAAACACCTTTAAAATTAAGAGGATAATCCGCAACTATATGAACAGTAAACAACGGGTCGTCGTAATCGTCAAAAACCTTTTTGTAAAACTCGTTGTACTGTTCCTCGGAAACGTCTTGCGGATTACGTTGCCAGATAGGATTTGTGTCGTTAACTATCTCTTCGTTTTCGCCGTCTGTAAGAGCAATATCGTAGGGCATAAACGCACAGTATCTCGATAGAATTGCTTTAAGCTTTTCGTTGTCAAGATATGCCAATTCATCGTCGGCAACGTGCATTATGATCTCTGTTCCGTGACCGTCACGTTCGCAAGGCTCACTTTCAAAATTACCGTTGGTGTCACATACCCAATGAACACCGTCACCGCCCTTATAGGAACGGGTGAACATTTCAACCTTTTCAGCAATAATAAACATTGAATAGAAGCCCAAACCGAAATGACCGATAATACCGCTTTTGCTTTCGCCTTCGTATTTGGAAATAAACTCAACTGCGCCCGAAAGAGCAATGTTGTTGATATATTTCTGAACCTCTTCTGCGTTCATACCGATACCGTTGTCCTTAACGGTAATGGTTCGATTGTCCTTATCGGCGGAAACGGTTATTTTGTAGTTTGTTTCGTCGTCAATAGTTTCTCCAAGTGAAATAAGACGCTTGTGCTTTGTGATAGCGTCGCAAGCGTTGGAGATAACTTCACGTATAAAAATATCTTTTTCGGAATAAAGCCATTTTTTAATAATAGGGAATAGATGCTCGGTATCGACCGAAAGTGCGCCCTTTGCCATAGTTTATAACATCCTTTCGTATATAAGAGGCTGTCGCAATAAACTGCGACAGCCTGTTAAAAATATTTCTGCTTAATTATTCTTCGGTGTTTTCGAAAGAACAAGCGATGTCGTCCTCGGATACGTCAATATCGTCAAGATCATCGAGGAATTCATCAAAATCGTCATAGTATTCTTCAGCATCGAAATCTTTAAGCATTTTGCGTTCCTTGTATTCGGCATAAAGCAATACAGCACCGGAAACACCGCCGATTGCCGCAAATGCAGCAAAAGCTTTTGCAAGATTCTTCTTCTTTTCAACGTTCACAAGATAGAGAACAAAGAAGGTGATGGATTGAACGAGAAGGGATATACCCAAAATAGGTCTGAATTTTTTCATGATAAAATCCTCCGTAAATTATTTATTGCAAATCATTTTTAGATATTCGTTGACAAATTCGTCAATATCGCCGTCCATAACGGCTTGTATGTTACCTGTTTCACAGTTCGTTCTGTTGTCCTTAACAAGCGTGTAGGGCATGAATACGTACGAGCGTATCTGGCTGCCCCATTCAATGTTCATTTTCGTGCCCGTTATGTCTTCAATGCGCTCGAGATGCTCTCTTTCTTTAATTTCCAAGAGCTTACTCTTAAGCATTCTCATTGCGGTTTCACGGTTTTGAACCTGGCTTCGCTCGGTTTGACAACCAACAACGATACCCGTCGGGATATGTGTAATACGAATAGCCGAGTCTGTTTTGTTAACGTGCTGACCGCCTGCGCCGCTCGAACGGTGTGCATCGATCTTAAGGTCGGCTTCGTTGATCTCAATAGTCATTTCATCGTTAAATTCGGGAAGGACTTCAACCGAAGCAAACGACGTGTGCCTTCTTCCGCTGGAGTCAAAGGGGGAAACACGAACAAGTCGGTGTACGCCCGATTCACTCTTAAGGTATCCGTATGCGTTTTCACCTTCAACAAGGAAGGAAACGCTCTTTATACCTGCTTCGTCGCCGTCGAGATAGTCGAGAACCTTGAATTTAAATCCTCTCTTCTCTGCGTAGTGCTGATACATTCTGTAAAGCATCTGCGCCCAGTCCTGAGCTTCTGTACCGCCTGCACCGGGGTGAATTGAAACGATTGCGTTGTTACCGTCGTATTCGCCCGAAAGAAGGATCTCAATTTTTTGTCGTTCATATTCCTTCTTAACGGCTTCGAGGTCGGCAAGAACCTCGTCAACGATGCTTTCGTCGTCTTCATCGATAGCAATGTCTATAAGTGTTTCAACGTCATCAAAACTGCGTTTGAGTGCGATATAGCGTTCGAGAGTGCCTTTTTTATGTTTTAATTGTTTTAGTACCGCCTGCGATTGCTCGGGTTTGTCCCAAAAACCTGCTTCTGCAGTTTTGTTTTCAAGCTCTTCAACCTCGGTCTTCAGCGTTTCAAAACCAATGGAAACACCAAGGTCCTTTATACCGTCGCAAAGGTCGGTTAGAGACAATTTTGCCTGTTCAAGCTGTAGAATCAATGGAGCTTTTCTCCTTACAATTTCTTTACACAATATATTATATACACTAAACAATATTATGTCAAGGAAAATTAAGGCAAAAAAGAAAAGGATACCGCAAAAATCGTTTGCAATATCCTTTGTTTTAGAAAGAAGCGACACGTTCCTGTAAGCCGAGTTCTGTCGTGAACAATCATCTATCTTGGATCTGCGTCGCCGCAGACCTCTTTGCCACCTCCATAGGGGCTGCCGAGCAAGCATTATCGCCCCCGCCACGGTGTTGCTCCGGATAGGGTTTACATGGCTGCATTGTCTCCAATGCACCGGTGAGCTCTTACCTCGCCTTTCCATCCTTACCAAGTCATGCTTGGCGGTATCTCTTTCTGTTGCACTGGCCCTAAAGTCGCCTTCGGCAGATGTTATCTGTTATCCTGCTCTGTGGAGCTCGGACTTTCCTCACGGTACGGACTTTCGTCATGGTACCGCGCGATTGTTTAGAACGGTCGCCTTGGAATTGTAACATATTCGTTTTATTTTGTCAAATAAATTAAAATCACTTGATAAATTTTCCTTGTAGATATATAATATATTAGTTAGTAATATTTGGGAGGACTCTCAATGCTGGAAAAATATTTGTCCGAATATAAGAATAAAAAAATAGGCTTTGTGGGAATGGGTGTTTCAAACCTTCCCGTCATACAGCGTTTTATTTCCGCAGGCGCAAAATGTATCGTGCGTGATAAGAACGACCTTTCTTCAAGAGATTTTTATAAAGACCTATCGGAAAAAGGCGTTGAATTTATAAATGGGGATAACTATCTTGACGGTATAGACGAAACGTTACTGTTCCTTTCTCCTGCCGTAAGGCCCGACCTTGAAGGTATTGAAAATGCCCGTAAAAACGGCACAAGGGTAACGAGTGAAATGGAAGAGTTCTTTAACCTTTGCCCCTGTAAAACTATCGCTGTTACGGGTAGTGACGGAAAGACCACAACGACAACGCTTATTGCAAAATTGCTTGAAGCATCGGGAAAAAAGGTTTGGCTCGGCGGTAATATCGGAATCAACCTCTTTTCAACTCTCGATGAGATCAAGCCTGAGGACTTTGCGGTTGTAGAGCTTTCTTCCTTCCAGCTTATGAAGCTTGCAAAAAGCCCCGATATTGCAGTTGTAACGAACGTTGCGCCAAACCACCTCGATTGGCATACGGATATGAACGAATATGTTGTTTCAAAGAAAAACATATTTAACTTCCAAAACGAAAAGTCGCTTCTCGTTTTGAATAACGATGACGAATATTGCCGTTCGTTTATTAAAGAAGCAAAGGGAAGTGTTCGTACAATATCAGGAAAATCGACCGATGCTGACGTTTATTTTGATGATAACGGCATTTATTCTGACGGAAAGCTTCTTGTTTCGGATAGCGATATAAAGATCGTCGGCAGACATAACCGCTATAATTATTCCGAAGCATATACCGCAGTAAAGGATTACGTAACTCCCGAAGTATTACGTAAAGTAGCTTCCGAATTCGGCGGTGTTGAACATAGAATAGAGTTTGTCCGTGAGGTAGACGGTGTTAAATACTATAATTCCTCAATAGATTCAAGCCCCTCCCGTACAAAAGCCTGCTTGGAATCATTCAAAGAAAAGGTAATTGCAATCTCGGGCGGATATGATAAAAATATACCTTACGAGCCGTTAGCAGACGTATTCTCACGCAAGGTTAAATATGCCGTTCTTTGCGGAGCAACCGCAAAAAAGATTGCGCTTGTGCTTGATAATATAGGCTTTACGGAATACGTTTTTGCAGATGATTTTAATAAAGCGGTTAATTTAGCAAAAGAAAAAGCCGTTGCAGGCGATAACGTCGTGTTGACCCCTGCTTCTGCAAGCTTTGATATGTTCAAGAATTTCGCAGAACGTGGAAATATCTTTAAAGATATAGTAAATAAACTTTAAATTCAGGAGGCGTTTATGGAAAAGCTCTATGGATTGATCGAAAACCTAACTTCATATCCCGGCGTTTCGGGCTTTGAAGATATGGCGTTTGAAGGTTTAAAAGAATATATAAGCTCGTTAAATATTTTCGATGAGATCGGAACAACCTCTGTCGGTAGCTTTTACGGTATAATGCGTTGCGGTAAAAAGGATGCACCCTTAATACTTTGCGATGCACACCTTGATACCGTCGGTTTTGTTGTAACAGAAATTTGCGAGGGCGGATTCCTTCGTGTTGCTCCGATAGGCGGTATTGCCGCAAAGATACTTTCTGCAACAGAGGTTAATATCTACGGCAAGAAAACAATAAAAGGTATATTTGCTTCTAAACCGCCCCATCTTCAAGAACCGGGCGAAAGCGAAAAGAAGCTTACTGTTGCCGACCTTTGTATCGATACCGGACTTCCTCTTGAAGAACTAAAAAAGATCGTCCGTGTCGGAACTCCCGTCGGCTTTCCCTGTAAACTTCAAAAGCTTATCGGTGATAACCTTGCAGGCGCAGGCTTTGATGATAGACTTTGCGGTGCGGCAATCTTACGTGCGTTGATGATGCTTGATAAGAAATCTCTTAACGTTGACGTTGCTTTTCAATTCTCCGGTAATGAAGAAACGGGATATAAGGGTGCAATGACTACAGCATATCGCTTGAATCCCGATAAAGCAATTGTTATTGACGTAACCCATGCGTTTGTTCCCGGTGCACCCAAGACCCGTGAAGGCACAAAGGCAGGGAACGGACCTGATATTTGCTTCTCTCCCCAAACAAACCGTGCTTTTACAAAATATGCCGTTTCGCTTGCGGAAAAAGAGGAAATACCCTATCAGCTTTCCGCAGCCCCCGGAAGAACGGGTACCAATTCCAATGCCGTTCAGACAACAAGAAACGGTATACCCGTTTTGCTTGTATCAATACCGCTTAAAAATATGCACACAATGAGCGAAATCGTTAATATGAACGATGCTCTTTCTACCGCAAAGCTTGTTTCTGCGGTGTTGAAATCTCTTTGATAAGGTGGTGGCGATTTGAAAGACTTAATTAAGAAATATTGTAACCTTCTCGGCCCTTCTGGTATGGAAGATTCCGTGCGTGAAGCCATAATCGAAGATATAAAGGATTCGGGTGCGGAATATCAAACCGATGCAATCGGTAACCTTATCGTTTTCAAAAAAGGTAAAAAGAGAAGAAATAAGAAAGTCTTGCTTTCTGCCCATATGGACGAAGTAGGCTTTATGGTAAAATATATTGATGAAGAGGGCTACGCTTGGTTCGATTCTGTCGGCGGTGTAGACCGCAGAGTTGTCAGCGGAAGAAGACTTGTTTTCTGCGAAAGCAATATTCCCGCCGTTGTTGCTTCAAAAGCGATCCATATGCAGACACTTGAAGAACGCGGTAAATGCGAACCAATAAGCGAAATGCATATTGACATTGGCGCAACAAGCAGGGAAGAAGCCAAAAAATATATCAATATCGGCGATTGTGCTGTTTTCGAGCCTAATTATGAAGAATTCGGTGACGGACTTGTCCGTTCAAAGGCTCTTGATGACCGCTTCGGCTGTGCAGCCCTCGTCAAAATGATAAACGGCGAGCTTGAATATGATACCTATTTTGCTTTTAACACCTGCGAGGAGGTAGGCTGTGACGGCGCAAAAGAGGTTGCGCATAACCTTCGTCCCGACGTTGTAATTGCCCTTGAGGCAACAACCGCAGGCGATATTTTGGGGGTATCAAAATCAAAATGTGCTTGCTCTGTCGGAGAAGGTGCCGTGCTTTCCATAATGGACAGAAGCACGATTTATGACCAAACCCTTCTTGAACTTGCCGTTGAAACCGCAAAAGAAAAGAATATCAAATGGCAATATAAAAACGTCGTAGCAGGCGGTAACGAAGCGGGCGTATATCAGCGTGCGGCTTCGGGCGCAAGGGTTCTTGCTATAAGCGCCCCTGCAAGGTATATCCATTCCGCATCAAACGTGCTTGCTATGAGCGATATGGAAGCAGTTTATCAGCTTGCTGCCGCTATTAATGAAAGGAGCTTTGAATAATGATAAATTTAGTCAAAAAATATCAAAACGCTTTTTCCGTTTCGGGTTACGAAACTCAGCTTGCCGAAATAATCTCGCAAGACCTTAAAGACGTTTGTGATGAAATATCCATCGACCCTGTAGGTAACGTTATTGCATATAAAAAGGGAAAAGACTCTTCCAAAAAGCTTATGATTGCCTCCCACATGGACGAAATCGGCTTTATAGTAACGAATATTGAAGAAAGCGGAATGATTCGTGTTGCACCTATCGGCGGTATCAACCCCGTTGCGTCATGCTATAATGAGGTCAGATTCAAAAACGGAACCGTAGGCTTGCTTGTTGTCGAAGACGGTACCAAGCTTTCCGAGGTTGCAAATAACAAGCTTTTCGTCGATATTGGCGCTTCGAACGCATCAAAAGCAAAACGCAAGGTGAAAATCGGCGACGTTTGCGCTGTTTCACCCTATTTCAAAAAGCTTTCTCCCAAACGCTATGCTTCAAAAGCATTCGACGATAGAGTTTGCTGTGCGATCTCTGCATATTCTGCTTTGAATTGCAAAACTCCCGCATACGATACCTATTTCGTGTTTACAGTTCAGGAAGAGGTCGGATGTCGTGGTGCAAAACCCAGCTCGTTCACCGTTATGCCCGATTACTCAATAGCTCTCGACGTAACTCCTGCTCCCGCTTGCGGAAATCCCAACCATTTAACCGTCAAATTGGGCGAAGGTGCGGCAATTAAGATTAAGGATAGCTCTGTAATCTGCTCAAGAAAGCTTGTTGACCGCTTAACAGACCTTGCAGAAGAAAATAATATCAAATATCAATACGAAGTTCTACTCGCAGGCGGTACAGATACTTCCGCAATGCAAATTGCAGGCTCGGGTAGCCACGCTTGCTGTATTTCACTTCCTACCCGTTACGTTCATACTCCCGTTGAAACTATCGATGCCGACGACTTGAAGGCTTGTACCGACCTTCTTATTGCACTTATCGAAAACGGAGCAGAATAAGAAACATCTAAAAAGGAAAAACAAATATGTTTAATGAAAAAATACTTTCGCTTGCGGAGGAATGCGAAAAATCGCTTTCATCTGTATTTGCGGAGGTTGATAGAATTGCATTCAAGAACACGGAAAAGGTTCTTTCTGTATTTCGTGAAAACCGCCTTTCCGACAGACATTTCAATTCAACCTGCGGTTATGGCTATAACGATGACGGCAGAGATCTTTGCGATAAAATGTTCGCAGAAGCCTTTGGCTGTGAAGCAGGCTTTGCACGCTCGCAGATAATCTCGGGTACTCATGCGCTTGCGATCGCATTGTACGGTGTCCTTCGCCCGGGAGATACTCTTCTTGCGGCAAGCGGAAAACCGTATGATACTCTCGATAGTATAATAGGTCTTGGCGATAGCTATAAAAACGGTGAGGGTTCTCTTATCGAATACGGTATCAAATACAGCGAGATCCCCCTTGTTGATAACAAAACTCTCGATTTATCTGCGATCCGCAACTACCTTGAAACCGACAAAATCGTCAAGGTTGTGTTCGTTCAACGCTCAAAAGGCTACGGCGACCGCAGAACCTTGACCGTTGCTGAGATAAACGAGCTTTTCAGTCTTGTAAGAGAATTTGAAGGTGTTTACCTTGTCGTTGATAACTGCTACGGCGAGTTTACCGAAACCGAAGAGCCGAAAGGCGACCTTCTCGTCGGCTCGCTTATCAAAAATGCAGGAGGCGGTATTGCAGAGACGGGCGGATATATCGTTGGCACAAAACGTGCCGTCGAGCTTGCGTCCTACCGTCTGACAGTTCCCGGAATAGGTCTTGAAGCAGGTGCTTCAATGGGAACAACAAAATCGATGATAAAAGGCCTTTTCTTTGCACCTCATATAACCGCTCAGGCAATAAAAACGGCACATTTTGCCGCTGCGGCTTTTGAAAGACTCGGCTTTGAATGTAATCCTCCTTCTCTTGAAAAGAGAAGTGACATAATCCAGACTATAAGACTTCATAACGCAGAAAATGTGTTGAAGTTCTGCAAAGGAATCCAAAAAGGCTCTCCCGTTGATAGCTTTGTTGTACCCGAGGGCTGGGAGATGCCCGGTTATAACGATTATGTCGTAATGGCGGCAGGCGCATTCACTCAGGGTAGCTCAATCGAGCTTTCTGCCGATGCACCTCTCCGTGAACCGTATTTGGTCTACCTCCAGGGCGGCTTGACCTATGAAAGCGGAAAGATCGGTATTTTAACCGCTTTAAACGAAATGATTTCTGATTAATTAATTTAGGTTCTGCGCTTTTCGGGCGCAGAACCTTCAGAATCCTCTTGACAAAAAAGGGAATATAGGCTAAAATGCAGAGGATACTTTAAGCATCAAAATATGCGGGTATGGCGGAATTGGCAGACGCGCTAGATTCAGGTATCGCCACCTCGTTGAAACATTTGATAAAATCGCAATTTTGCGTTTTTATATCTGTGGAATAAGTTGAACAG
>JAFVXP010000069.1 GCA_017501055.1 Clostridia bacterium
ATCTCGTGTGCAAGATAAACGTCGATAACGAGCCCGAATTGGCTTCTCTTTTCGAGGTCTCAAGCATACCCACGCTCGTTGTTCTCAAAGACGGAAATATCGTTTCCCGTTCGTCGGGCGCAAGACCCAAGCCCCAAATTCTCCAAATGCTGGAAGATTAGGATATGGAAAAGATTTATGATATAATAATAATCGGCGGCGGCCCTGCAGGCTATACGAGCGCATTATATGCCTCCCGAGCAGGGTTTGATACGCTGGTTATCGAAAGAATGTCTGTCGGCGGACAAATGGCGCTGACGGATATCATCGATAACTATCCCGGCTTTGAAGAGGGTGTTGACGGCTTCACGCTCGGCATGAAGATGCAACAGGGTGCAGAACGCTTTGGCGCAGCCACCGAATATGCCGACGTTAATTCTATTGACGTTTCGGATAAAATAAAAAAGGTTGAGACCTCAAACGGTGTTTTCCTTGCAAAGGTAATTATCATCGCAACGGGTGCAAACCCAAGAGAATTGGGCTTGGAAAACGAAAAATCGCTTGTCGGCAGGGGAGTTCATTACTGCGCCCATTGCGACGGCAGATTTTATAAGGATAAGACCGTCGTTGTTGTCGGTGGGGGCAATTCCGCCGCATCGGACGCACTCTATCTTTCCAATATCGCAAAAAAGGTCTATCTTGTGCATAGACGCAATACCTTACGTGCAACAAAGATATATCACGAGCCCTTGATGAAATGCGAGAATATCGAATTTCTCTGGGACAGCGCAATAGCTTCCATAATTGCCGAAAACCGTGTTTCGGGCGTTGAAATAAAGAATCTAAAAACCCAAAAGACGGAAAATATTGATTGTGACGGTCTTTTTGTAAGCATCGGCAGACAGCCTGCAACCGAATTTTTAAAGGGTGTTATCGACCTTGACGAATACGGATATATTATTGCAGATGAATCCACAAAAACGAATATTTCGGGAGTGTTTGCCGTCGGCGACGTTAGGCAAAAGGCGCTTCGCCAGGTCGTAACCGCCGTTTCGGACGGTGCGGTGGCGGTTCATTTTGCAGAAGAATATTTGCAAAATTTTAGTTGATTTTATATATGCTTATATGGTAGAATAGAAAAAACCAATAGGAGGTATTTATTATGTGTGAACCTAAATTCTATATTTGCGAGCGTTGCGGAAATCTTGTCGGAATGATACATGCATCCGGCGTACCGATGATGTGCTGCGGTCAGAAAATGACAAAGCTCGAAGCAGGTACCGTTGATGCAAGCCGTGAAAAACACGTTCCCGTTGTTACCGTTGAAGGAAACACGGTTAGAGTTGATATCGGCTCTGTTGCTCACCCCATGACAGAGGAGCACAGCATTCTTTGGGTCTATCTCCAAACCGATAAGGGCGGTCAGCGTAAATGCTTGTCCGTTGGAAGCGAACCCGTTGTAACCTTTAACGTCGGCGACGAAAAGCCTCTTGCGGCTTATGCATATTGCAACCTTCACGGACTTTGGATGGAAGAAATTAAGGAAGCTCCCGTTTGCAACTTAAAGCCCGTTGATACAAAGACGAAGGAAAACTATACCGTTTGCAACTGCAATAACGTAAGCTATTTTGATATTCTTGATGAAATACATAAGCATAAAGACATTAATAACCTTTTGGAGGTTTTTGAAGAAGTCAAGAATACCACCCATTGCTCAACCGGTTGCGGAGGTTGCTATGATAAAGTAATTCATATCATCTCCGAAACAATGATAAACGGCGACAGATAGACTACCCCACAAAACACACGGTTTTGCGGGGACCCCGACAATCACCCCACAAAACACACGGTTTTGCGGGGACCCCGACAATCACCCCACAAAACACACGGTTTTGCGGGGACCCCGACAATCACCCCAATAAGTCTAACGACTTATCGGAAATACAGAAAACAAAAAGCGGAGTGAAAACTCCGCTTTTATAAATTGTTTATAAAAACTTGACAAAACACAAACAAAGTGTTAAAATAAAAACAACAAATGCGTTACTATGATAAAATGGTGTGTAATAATATAAAGAAAGGAGATGCATTATGAACGAACAGAACACGACCCCCGAATTGAACGCTACTGAAAATGAAGCTCTCGATAAGATGAGCCACGGCCTTAAGGAGATCTGGAAAATCATTATTTTCTGTTGCGTAGGCTGGCTTCTCATTACTGTCGGTTTGAAAATCACCCCTCTTCTCGCTATCGTTGGCGCACTCGTCATTTCCGTTCCGTCTGTAATTGCTGTAAGGAAATACGGCTTTAAGAACATTTTTAACTATGATTATCAAATAGTAACTACATACGCAGACGGTCATAAAACCTACGATGTCGATTTGGGCGGCAAATTGGGCATGATGGTAATTCAGCTCATCTTGACTATCCTCGTCGGCGTAGTTGTTACCCCCATAAGATATGTTGCATACTGCATTAAATTCAATGCAAACTGCAAAAAGCTGAACTGGAAGCCCGAATTCAAAGAAGGCATCTTGCTTCCCACCGCTATCGGCGTTGGCGTATTTGTATTGGGCCTCATCTTGGCATCTGTACTCTAATCGTTTAAATTAATAAAAAAACGGAGCTTTTAGCTCCGCTTTTTTTATTTCAAAAATATTCGTAATAACTTCTCAAAAAACTTGTTGTACGGCTGATAACGCATCGGCAGGTCGATAAACGTCTTTTTGTCAACAATGGATTTGTAATGCGAAAATGCGTCGAACCCGTCCTTGCCGTGATAGGAGCCCATACCGCTTTCACCAACACCGCCAAACCCCATTTCGCTTGTGGCAAGGTGGATTATAACGTCGTTGATACAACCGCCCCCGTAGGAAAGCTCTCTTGTAACACGATTGATATGCTTTTTGTTATGCGAGAAAAGATAAAGTGCAAGAGGTTTGTCCTTGTCTTTCAGATGATCGACTATTTTATCAAAATCGTCAAAGGTCAATATCGGCATTATCGGACCGAATATCTCTTCCTGCATAACTGCGTCGGATTCGGTCACGTTGTCCATAACCGTCGGCTCGATTTGGTTGGTTTCTGCGTCGGATTTTCCGCCGTAAACCACCTTTTCTTTGTCAATAAGACCGCAAATACGCATAAAATGCTTTTCGTTTATAATTTTGCCGTAATCGGTATTGTTTAAGGGGTCTTTTCCGTATTGCAGTTCGATCTGCTTGACGACCTCGGCAATAAATTTGTCCTTGACCGATTTTTCACAGAGAATATAGTCGGGCGCAACGCAGGTCTGACCGCAGTTTAGGTATTTACCAAAGACGATACGCCTTGCGGCAAGCTCGATATTTGCACTGCCGTCAACAATGCAAGGGCTTTTACCGCCAAGCTCAAGCACAGCAGGTGTGAGATGCTCTGCCGTATGGTGCAGGACTTCCTTGCCGACAGCTTGACTGCCCGTGAAGAAAACAAAATCAAACTTCTGCTCAAGCAGAGCCTTGTTTTCATTTCTTCCGCCCGTCACGACGGAAATATATTCGGGAGAAAAACATTCAAGAATGATTTTTTCGATAATTACACTTGTGTTCTTCGAATATGCGCTCGGCTTTAGAATTGCCGTATTTCCTGCGGCAATAGCGTTTGCAAGAGGACCTATCGTGAGAAGGAAGGGATAGTTCCAAGGGCTCATAATAAGTGTATTTCCGTAGGGAATAGGTTGACGATAGCTTTTAGACGCAAATTGAGCCAACGGAGTTTTTACGGCTTTTCTTTTTGCAAATCTCTTTGTATGACGTATCATATACGAAATTTCGGACAAAGCCATACCTATCTCGCACATAAAGCCTTCAAAGTTGCTTTTTCCGAGGTCTGCTTTAAGGGCAAGACTGATTTCGTTTTCATACTTTTCGATACATGAATATAGCTTTTTTAATTGCCCGATACGAAATTTAATATCAAGCGTAGCACCGCTTTTGTAAAAATCTCTCTGCTTTTCAAGCAAAGCCTTGATTTCTGCTTCTGTCATTATTTTTCTCCGCTATAAATGGAAAATCAGAATCCTGTACCCTAAAATATAATAAAATTCTTGTTTTTTTCAAGGACAGGCGCCTTGAAAAAAACTCCTTAGAGATTCGCAAATCGGGACATTTATGCACCGATTTGGCGTGAGCGAACGAATCTCACAAAAGACGAATAAAATCGCAAGATTTTATTCGAGAGCGAAGCGACCGTCGGGGTCCCCGAAAATGAGGAACGAATTTTTGGGGCTATGAAATGAACATTGCATCTCCGAAGGAGAAGAATCTGTACTTTTTCTCAACAGCTTCCCTATACGCATTCATCGTATTCTCATATCCCGCAAAGGCGCAAACAAGCATAATAAGCGTGCTTTCGGGAAGGTGAAAGTTTGTGATCATCGCATCAACACATTTAAACCTAACACCGGGGTGAATGAATATAGAGGTGTCACCCTCGTAGGGACGGACGATTCCGTCGTCGCCCGTCGCCGTTTCAAGCGTGCGGACGCTTGTTGTACCAACGGCAATAACTCTGCCTCCACGCTCGTGAACGGCATTGATTCTTTCTGCCGCCTCGGGCGTGACCTTTATATATTCGGAATGCATTGTGTGGTTTTTAAGGTCGTCTTCCTTAACGGGACGGAAGGTGCCAAGTCCAACGTGAAGAAGCACACGGACGATCTCAACACCCTTTTCCTCTGCTTTTTTCAAAAGCTCGGGTGTGAAATGCAATCCTGCCGTAGGTGCGGCGGCAGAGCCGTCTGTCTTTGCATAGACGGTCTGGTAACGTGATTTATCCTCAAGCTTCTTTGTGATATACGGGGGAAGGGGCATAAGTCCCACACGGTCGAGAATCTCGTTGAAAACGCCGTTATATTCAAAATCAATAACACGAATTCCGCCTTCCAAAACGTCGATAACCGTGCCCGAAAGTTCTTCGGAATATACGATCTTCTGTCCGACCTTGGTTTTCTTGCCGGGACGGGTCAGGCATTTCCAAACCTCGCCTTCACCCTCGTGACGGGAAAGAAGGACGGTTTCAATCTCGCCTGCTCTGCCCTCTGCACGGCCGAAAAGACGTGCGGGAATAACCTTGGTATCGTTGATAACAAGGCAGTCGCCTGCATTAAGGCTGTCAATTATATCGTGAAAGACCTTGTGCTCTGTATTTCCGCTTTCCTTGTCGAGACACAAAAGACGTGATTCGTCACGAACGACCGCCGGTGTCTGTGCGATAAGCTCTTCGGGGAGATTATAATAATAGGAAGAACGCTTTAAAAGATCCATATATAAAATCCTTTTCTTCGTTGTCGAACGATAGATTTAGAGAATAAACTTATTGTGAGGAGATATTTAACAAAAAAGATTATACTATAACAACAACAAGAATTCAATACTCCGCTTTACAAAAAAGGAGTGAAAGGAAAAACCTCGTATGAAAAAAGAATTAATTTTCAGAGGTGTTGCAACAGCGCTCGCAACGCCGTTTGATGCACACGGGATAGACTACAGGGCTTTTGCAAAAATGATAGATTTCCAATTAACCAACGGTGTCGATGCGCTGGTCGTGTGCGGAACGACGGGCGAGGCGTCAACGCTTACCGATTCCGAAAAACGTGAGCTTATTGATTTTGCCGTAAAGCAAACGAGAAAACGTGTGCCCGTTATAGCAGGCACGGGCGGTAACGATACGAAAAAGGCGTGCGCCCTTTCGGAATATGCCGCTTCCGTTAATGCAGATGCGATACTTGCCGTCACACCCTATTATAATAAATGCACTCAAAAAGGACTTTTAAGCTATTATAACGATATTGCGTCGGCTTCGGGTCTGCCTTTTATAGCTTACAGCGTCCCTGCAAGAACGGGAATGAGGATAGAGCCCGAAACGGCAAAAAGAATATCCGAAAATCCGCTTGCCTTGGGTTTTAAAGACGCAGGCGACAGTATATCCGATACCGCAAAGGTAATCTCGCTCTGCAGAGAAGACCTGCCGATATATTCGGGCAACGACGACCGTATTATCCCCGTCCTTTCGCTTGGCGGAAACGGAGTTATATCGGTTATGTCAAACCTTATCCCAAAGGAAGTTAAAAAGCTTTGCTCGCTGTTCTTCGACGGAGAGATTAGACGTGCCGCAAAATTGCAGACCGAATTAATACCGCTTTGCGATATTTTAAGAAGTGAGGTCAACCCGATTCCCTTAAAAGCGGCACTTGCCGAAAAAGGGCTTTGCCAAAACATTCTCCGTGCGCCGTTAACAAACCTTTCGGAAGAATATACAGAGCAATTAAAAAAGGTCATGTCGGAATTGGAATGATGACACGAAAAAAGCAGGGTTCAAATAAAACCCTGCTTTTTTATATTACATAAAACTTTCTGCTTTGTTGCTTGCCAACGTGTCGCAACGTTCGTTATAAATATGACCGTCGTGACCCTTGACCCATATAAATTTAACGGTGTGCTTTTGGAGAAGAACGTCAAGCTCTTTCCAAAGGTCGTCGTTCAATACCTTTGATCTATCGGCTTTTTTCCAACCCTTGCTTTTCCAATTTTCAAGCCAACCCTTGTTTATGGCGTTTATAAGATATTGCGAATCGCTGTATAGATTGACGTTACATTCGGTCTTTAGTGCCTTAAGACCTTCGATTGCGGCAATAAGCTCCATGCGGTTGTTTGTCGTGGGATTTTCACCGCCGCAAAGCTCTTTTTCTCTGCCGTCATATTCAAGTATAGCCGCCCAGCCGCCCGAACCGGGGTTGCCCTTACAAGCGCCGTCGGTATAAATATTTACGGTTTTCAATTATCAGACACCCTTTATCTTTTGCATTCTAATATCTTTTCCCACAAACTGAAGAACACGAAATTCCCCAAGAAGACGGGAAAGCAATCTCTCGCCGTAGGTCTTGCGTATCATCGCAGGGGAAAGGTTTGTGCTTATAACAGTCTTTCTGCCGTTGACGATACGAAGGTCGATAAGACTTGTAATAGCCGAAACGCTGTATTGAGTAATACATTCTGCGCCGAGGTCGTCAATTATAAGCAGACCGCAGTTTTCATATTTCTTGCGTTCCGAAATATCAAGACGGTTAAAGCGTACCGCATCGACGGTATCAAAGATCTGCTGTGCGGATTCATAAATGACCGAAATACCCTTTGATGCAACCTTGTTGCCGATAGCGGCGGAAAGATGGGTCTTGCCCAATCCCGTACCGCCAAAGAAGATTAGTCCTGCAGAATCGTCGTTCGGGAAATTCTCTGCATATTTGATACAGCCGTTGAGAATATCCTGCATCTTCTTTCTCTCACCGTTTTCCTCGGAAAAATAGGAAAGAGAAAAGTTTTCAAAGCTCTTGCCCGAAAGACCGCCCGCAAGGTGCGATTCCTGATAGCTTTCGCTTGCCGCCAAAGACTTTACACATTCGCAGATCTTAAGCCCGTCGGCATATCCGCTGTCGTTGCAGAGGGTACATTCAAACTTCGGCTCGTCATAATCTGCAGTATAGCCGTAAGCCGAAAGCAAACGTGCTCTTTCTTCGTTAAGACTTACCGATTCCGCCTTCAATACCTCTGCGCTTTCACCGGAAAGCAAGCGGAAGGCAAATGCTTCGATCTGCTTGTCGATCTGTTTAATACGGGGAATTCTTGAATGAAGCTCGTCACGTTTTTTCGATGCTTCGTCAAGGAGCGCTATTCTTTTTTCGTTCTTTATGCTCAAAGCCTGATTAATATTCATAGCTTTTCCTTTCAGTCATCAAAGCCTCGGCTTAATGCCGCTTCGATAAATTCATCGCCTGCAAAGCTTGTTTCCTGTCCTGCAGACCTGCCTGCGTCGTTTGCTTCAACGTCGGCAAGGGAGGTGAGTCCGCTGTCGTGCCAACGGCGCAGGATTCCGTTCATATATGTCGTGGAGAGCTTGCCTGTCGAATCAACAGTCTTTTCGTATGCCGAAGAAACCATTTCAAACGGAAAATTCCATTCACCGAACCAGCAATCAAACATCTTCTTTTCCTTAGACGTGAGTGCTCTGTCGCCCATACCGAGAAGCTTGCGAAGACGGCCGATATTGCTGTTGATAGCTTCTTTGCGTGCAAGATACGCTTCAAACTTTTCGTAGGTATCAATACCGTCGTCATAAAGCGCAATAGCCTGCTTGTATATGTATTGAAGCGAACGCTTTTCGTTTGCACAGCAATCCTCGATTATACCGCAGATGACCGAAGGGGGCATCCTGACGAAATCGTAAAGATAGAAAAGCGAGCTGTAATCGTTTTTATTAAGCTGTTTTTCAAGCTTTTCGCCTGCAATACGGCAGACCATTGAAAAATCGGTATCCTTTTCAATAGCGTCGGAAAGTGTTGCCGAATCATAATTTCTGTATGCGCTCGTATCGTTTGCAACAGCTTTCTTTTTCTCCGTTCCTTCTTCAAAAATACCTGCACCTCTCCAGAAGGCAAAGGCAGATTCGACAGCAGCAACAGTCAAGCCCGTTTCCTTTGCCGCATCGGCAACGGAAGAATCGGGATTTGCAAAGAAATATATAAGAATTTTAAGCTCTTCCGCCGTGGCATTCTTCAACCGTGCCAAAACTTCTTTCGGTAACGGGATAATGCTGTCAAAAGGTGTTTTTATCGGCATTTTTTGCTCCTTTTAGGATTTTATAATACTAACGTCGGGCGATATGGAGAAGGTGATGTTGTTGTTTTCCGCAAGGTTGCCCGCAACGGTCACGGAATAGTCAATAAATAGCTTGCCCCCGTCGAACGAGAGGGAATTTTCAAGCTGTTTTGTGCGAACGAGCATTTGTATTGGGAAAAGGTCGGTATTGCAAATACAGGAAAGCGATTTTCCGTTTGTGAATACCATGTGTGAATTGATGGGACCCAAACGGTTTATCGAAACGGTCTCGTTGTCAAAGGTATCTATGATCGTTTTGACAATGCCGTTTTCCTCGGAATATTCAATTCTAAAGCCGTTTTTTGTCGATTTAAGAATACCGCTTACGGAAAAATCGTCGGAATCCTTATGCTCGTTTCCCGCACCTCGCTTTGATAGGTCAAAGAAGGTACGTTCGCTTTTAACACGTATATCTATGGGGATCTTCATTAATGTTTAAACCTGCTTTTAATATTTTTCAATGTCGATATGACTTATATTTCCGTCAAGACCGCCCTTTAAGAACTTTTTTGCGTTCGAAGCAAAAAGGGAAGCATCGTCGCTTGTGAAATATTCGACCCTTCCGCCCGAATTATTGTCAAGACCAAGAACTACAAGTTCTTCCTTCAATGCGTTTGCGGCAGATTCGCCCGAGCTTATAAGCTTTGTGTTCGGGAGATGCTTTTGGATAACGTCAAAGAGGAGGGGGTAGTGCGTACAGCCGAGTATTGCCGAATCGGGTTTTAGACGTGCAACCTCGGATAAATATTCGGAAACGACAGCGTTCGTTGCTTCATCGTCAATGCTCGGATTCCAATATTCAACCAAGGGAACGAACATCGGGCAGGCGACGGGGATTATATCGTCAATGCCTTCATTCTTAAGCGCATTTTCAAAAGCCTTGCTTTTTATCGTTGCGCTCGTACCGAGAACGGTAACACGCTTGTTGCCTTTTTTTGCAACCTCGGAAGCGTCCTTTGCCGCCGAATCGATAACGCCGACAACGGGCAGACCTGTTTCTCTCCTAACGTCTTCAATACAGTTAGAGCTGACGGTACCGCAGGCAACCAGAATCGCCTTGACGTTCTTCGAAAGAAGAAATCTTGCGTCCTGAAGTGCAAATTTGCGTATTACCGACGGGGATTTTGTTCCGTAGGGGATTCTTGCGCTGTCGCCGAAATAGATAATATCCTCGTTCGGCATAAGGTTATGCAGCTCGCTTAACGCAGTAAGACCGCCCAAGCCCGAATCGAAAACGCCGATAGGGAGCTTTCTTTTATCGGAAGCGTTCATTATTCAATACCCTCCGCAAGACAGAGGAGCTTTGTGATAAGCTCGGAATATCCGATTCCGATGCAATCCATAAGCTTGGGATACATGCTTATGGGCGTAAATCCGGGAATGGTGTTAATTTCGTTAAGCATCGGTCCGTTTTCGGTGAGGAAGAAATCAACTCTCGAAAGACCGCTGCAGCCAAGAGCAGTATATACCTTAACCGCAAGATTACGGATAAGCTCTGCCGTTTTTTCGTCCAAAGGCGCAGGCGCAAGGCAATCTGCGGCATCGGAAATATATTTTGTTTCAAAATCGTAAAAATCGCTGTTGGGGACAATTTCACCGCAGACCGAAGCAAAGGGCTTTTGGTTACCGCAAACCGCAACCTCAATTTCACGTCCTATTGTGTTAGGCTCTATAAGGAGCTTTGCATCGTTTGCAAAGGCAAGCTCGATACCCGAACGCAATTCCTCTTGGTTTTTAGCCTTGGTAATACCAACCGAGCTGCCTGCGTTTGCAGGCTTTACAAAAACGGGATAGCCGTATTTTGCTTCCGATTCCGCAATAAGAGCATCTTTGTCACAGCCTATCGTTGCGGTTATAAAGGGAACAACGGGAATGTTTGCGGAAGCGCAAACGGTTTTTGTTATAGCTTTATCCATAGAAACCGCAGAAGAGCAGGTGTTACAGCCAACGTAGGGAACACCCGAAAGCTCCAAAAGACCCTGCATTGTGCCGTCTTCGCCGTTTTTGCCGTGAAGCACGGGGAAGATAACGTCAACGGGGATTATCTTAAAGGTTCCGTCTTCGCCGTTGAATTCGATCAAGCCGTGATGTGCCTTGCAGGGGGAAAGCACGGCAGGAGAAAGAAGCTCACGGTGCTGATTCCAAACGTGGTTTCTCATTTCATCGGTCGTGCCGTGGAATATCCACCATTTACCGTCCTTCGTAATGCCCACAAGTATGGCATCATAAAGGTTTTTATCAAGATTTTCGGCAACGTTCGCCGCCGAAACACAGCTAACCTCGTATTCCGACGATTCACCGCCAAAGATTATAGCAACGGTTTTTTTCATAAATAAAGCCTCCGTTTTTTAGGATAAGAATAGCAAATTATACAGTGTCCACATAAGAGGTATCGTTACGATACATAAAAGACTTGTTGAAAGAACGATGTTTGCCGCCGCTTCGGAATCCCCGTTGTGCGTTTCGGAAAGACTTTGTATCATCGCCGCCGCAGGGCAGGAGCAAAGTATGAACGCCGCCGAACGGACCGTTTGCGAAACGGGAACTATGAAGAAAAGCGCAAGACCGATGAATGGGAAAATTATAAGCTTTGAAACTGCGGCATAGTAAACTCTGGTATCGGAAAAAATGCGTTTAAGACTTTTTGCGCCCAAGCGCATACC
Organism: Clostridia bacterium; assembly: GCA_017501055.1. GTDB lineage: Bacteria > Bacillota > Clostridia > Oscillospirales > CAG-382 > Coliplasma. Next base: position 11,334 of record JAFVXP010000069.1, read on the forward strand.
TATAACCGTCATACAGACAACGGTCGACATTCTTCCAAGCATTTCGATATATTCCGCAAAAAGGTTCGGGAGTTTGATTCCCAAGACAAAAAGCGGAATTGCAATAACGTATGCAATAGTTGCAGGGTTGGCGACGAGCGATCTTATACTTACGTATTTTTTGTCGCCCGTGATCATAACCAAGCCGAGAGTCCAAGCGATTATGTTCATCGACATCGAAAACGATGCCGAATATACGAGGACATCGGGGTTGTTGGGGATCAAGTATTCCAAAAGGGGAATACCGAGAAATCCCACGTTACCGCAAGCACCTGCAACGGCGCAAATCTTATGTGCCTTGTCTTTTTTTATTTTGTTTTTGAATATGAACGAATAGAGAATTATTATCGCAACCTGCGCAAAAAGAGTTAATCCGAAAAATATTCCCATATCCGCCAAAAGCCTTGGCGTGCAGTCTGCACCGTTGAACGAATATATCGCAAGCGCAGGCTGACACACGTAGAGAAGCATCTTTGCAAAAGCCTTGATGTGCTGTTCGCCCAAAGCCTTGGTCTTAACCAATATAAAACCCGGAACGCCGTAGGCGATCATCAAAAGGACTTTTAATGCGGTTATCGTAAACATTCTATTTCTTGCTCTTTATAATTTCGTCGATAACGCCGTATTCAAGCGCATCCTCTGCGAACATCCAGTTATCACGCTCGGTGTCACGTTGGATCTCTTCGATAGGCTTTCCGATATTTTCGGAGAGTATCTTGTTTATCCTATCCTTGGTTCTGCGTGCAAAGTTGGTTGCGATTATCATATCGCTTGCCTGACCGCCTGCCGTACCGATAACCTGATGAAGCATAACTTCACAGTTTTCAAGACCGTAACGCTTGCCCTTTGTACCTGCGGCAAGAAGGAATGCACCCATACTGCAAGCCGAACCGACGCAGACCGTTGAAACGTCACACTTTATACTGCGGATGGTGTCGTATATCGCAAAGCCTGCAGAAACACTTCCGCCGGGGGAGTTTATATAGATGGTAATATCCTTGTCGGGGTCCTGTGCCTCCAAATAGAGAAGCTGACCGACGATACTGCAAGCGAGGTCGTCCGTGATCTCGTTAAAAAGAAGAATTATTCTGTCCTTAAGAAGCCGGGAGAAAAGGTCGTATCCGTGCTGTCTTCCGCCTTCGTTTTCGATAAATGTGGGGTTGGCTATCATGTTATGCCTCCGAAATGCTTATTCCTACATAGTTTATCACATTTACAGCCTCTTTTCAATAGCAATTTACGTCGTGTTATGTTAAATAAATACTAATATTTGCGAAAAATCGGGTTTGACATATCGGATAGAATTGGTTATAATCTTTTTATCAAAAACAGGGAGGTGAACGGAAATGCCCTTGCTTCTTTCTCCGGCAGGAACCTTTCCTGCGCTTAAAGCCGCAATCGATGCAGGCGCAGACGAGGTATATCTCGGCGGAAGTATGTTCAATGCACGTATGAACGCAGATAATTTTGATAAAGAAGGCTTGAAAAAAGCATCAAGACTGTGCAAGAATTCAAACGTCAATATGCATATAACGCTTAACACTTTAATATATGACCGAGAATTCAAATCCGTCCTTGAATACGTGGATTTTCTTGCCAACGATATAGATCCCGATGCGCTTATAATTCAGGACTTCGGTCTTTTGAAGGTCGTGAGAGAAAACTATCCCGATATTCCCGTTCACGCAAGTACGCAGATGCGTATACATTCTCCCGAGGACGCAAAATATCTTAAATCACTCGGCGTTTCCCGTGCCGTGCTTGCAAGAGAATTGCCGATAGAGGATATTTCCGAATTTGTGAAAACGGGATTGGAGACCGAAATTTTCGTTCACGGTGCAATATGCGTTTCGGAAAGCGGAGGTTGTCTTATGAGCTCTGTCATAGGAAACCGAAGCGGTAACCGCGGCGAATGTGCCCAGCCCTGCCGTCTGCCGTACAGAACGAAAAACCGTTTTCCGCTGTCGCTTAAGGATATGTGCCTTGCAAACCATATCCCCGAAATCACAAAAAGCGGTGTGACAAGCCTTAAAATAGAGGGCAGAATGAAAAGTCCCGAATACGTGGGCACGGTAACTTCGGTCTACCGCCGTCTTATCGACGAAAACAGAATTGCAACGGGAAAAGAGCTTGAATTGCTTGCAAATATTTTCTCACGCTCGGGCTTTACCGACGGCTATTTTGTTTCAAAAATAACTCCCGATATGTTCGGTGTCAGAAGCGAAACGGACAAACAAAAAAGCAATAAAACAACTTTTAATATCCCAAAAGCCGAAAAAAGAAAAGAAAAAGAAGCAAAACCCGATTCTCTCCCCTTCGTTTTGCCCGAAAGGGACGAAAGCAAGGTATTGCACCCTGCAAAGCAAAAGGGAGTCGTACTCCGCTTTGAAGGCAGATTGCCAAGCGAAGCTCTCCTTGCAAAATATGCGGAAAACGTCGCAAGGATCGATATTCCGCTTGATAACTGCACGGACAAACGTTTTTTGCCTTATAAAGAAAAAATATCGGCAGTCTTGCCGAGAACGGTCTTTCTTAAAGAACGTGAAAAGGTTGCAAAACAGCTTCGAACCGCAAAAGAATTCGGCATAAAGCACGCAACGGTGTCGTCATTGAACCAAATCGACCTCTGCGAGGGCTTCTGGCTTCACGGTGATTATGCGTTCAATATCGTAAACCGTGAAACGATTGCCTTCTTGGAACGTTATCCCTTCTCGTCGCTTATGATATCTCCCGAAACCGACGGAAGATTTCCGAAAGGCAGTAAATGCGCTCTTGAATATATAGGCTACGGCAGAACACCGCTTATGTATACAAGAACCTGCATTATAAAAAATATTGCAGAGTGCAAGCATAAGGAAAAATGCTTTGCCGTTCTCACCGACCGTACGGGTGCAACCTTCCCGATAATAAGCGCACCTAACCATACGAATATAATCTATAATTCGCTTGCAGGCTATCGGCTTGACAGAAAAAGCGAATTGAAAAAATCGGGGATCGGATTGATGACCCTTCTTTTCACCGACGAAAGCGAAAAGAGAATTGATGAGATCATAACCCTTGCCCAAAACGGCGGAAAACCGAATTTTGAATACACAAGAAGATAAATCACCCCGCAAAACACACGGTTTTGCGGGGACCCCGACAAAGAAGCCAACCGTGAGTTGGCTTCTTTTTTAAGTAAGAGGTAATGGGGAAGAAGTAAGAAGTAAGGAAAAAAACGGCATCTTTGCGATGCCGTTTTATACTTTTTGTTATTTTCTTTCAAGCACGTAAAGAACGAGTTTATCTTCGCTCTGAATTATTCAAACCAGCCTGTGCCGGGATATACAACGTTGTCACCGGGTCTGCTTCCGACAGAGGGGAAGAGAATGTCGTGAACGTAGTTGTAGCTTCTAACGTAGGTGTTATCAGCAAGAATGGTTTCGCTTGCGGTGGAAAGGTATGCACGGTAGCTTACTTCCTTGTCCATTTCATCAGCGGGAATGTTTGTAAAGGTTACGTAGAATACAAAGCTGGAATAATCGGCATAAGTATAATCTTCAACTGCGGAATCGATAGTTGCGGTAACCTTCTTTGCACCGGATGTGGTTGCGGTAAGCTCGTTGTTGCCGAGAGCTTCGGTATCGCAGTAGATGATACCAACGTCGGTGATTTCGTCTTTGGAAATGTCTGCGAGATATGCAGCATCATATCTTGCGCCGATTCTAAGCGCAGGAGTGTTGGTGTTGATCTTCGCACCGATGTTGGAAACAGGGTTTGCGGGAGCTTTAACGGTAACGCTGTAGTTTGTAGCGGTGCCGGTCAAAGCGGTAGCCATATCGGTTGCATCGTATGCAACGAGGTTTGCAACGGAAACGGTGAGGTTTCTTCCCGATGCTGCAGCAGAAACGGTGAAGGGGAGAGAGAAGGAAAGGGTATCGCCGTTGCTGATAGCAGAATTGGAAACAGCCGAACCGGTGTAACCGGTGTCCTTAGGCATAACAAAGCAGTAGATGCTGCCGTCGCTGAAGGAGAAGAGGTGTTCCCAGCTCATATCGGAAGGGGTGGTGATGAAACGGGAAGAGTCGGTGGATTCGCCCTGATCGTAGATGGGTTCAAGATAGTCGCTGTTGTAGGTAAGGTCAAATTCGACGGCAGCAAGGTTTTTACCTGCGGTAACACCGTTAACGGTAACGATGATGTCGATTCTGTCGCCTGCGGTTACGGAAGCAAGGTCGCTTCCAACGCTGATAGAGAAGCTTGAAGCCGCAGAAACGGGAACTATTGCCATAACAGCAAGAAGCGCCGCAACGAGCAACACGGAAAGAAGTTTCTTCATAATAATATCCTCCAAATTAATTTTCAAAAACATATGCACAATAATCATACCATGATATCCCCTCGGTGTCAACAGTTTTTTGGGTAAATATTGTGGAAAATGATATATTTTTAGTCTTATTATGAAATATATTTAGTTGAATTGTGCATTTTGACGAAGAGTAAACAAAAAAACAAAAGCGAAGCAGAACAATGCTCCGCTTTTGCGGAAAAACGTTGATTATTTAGTAATTGCAGGGGTTTTGCCCTCGTCGGAAGGTGTTGGAACGGGGGAGGAAAGCGAAACGACGTCCTCGATTTTTTTCGAAAACAGGAAAGCTTCTTTCGTCATATTGCCAAGCGACAGCGCATGAACGGGTTTTGTTATAATATCAATGCTTTTTTCGTTTTTTACGGCTTTTAAGATCTCTCTGCCCTTGCCGTTTGCGGCAAGGACCTGGGTATAGCACGGGTCTTGCTTCATTCTGTCGGTGGTTATTCCGAAAACCAAAGCAATAACGGCACGGCGGACTCTTGCCGAGGTATAGATCTTGTCGGTACAAGCGGCGACCAACGCATCGAACGAAGAGACCTTGACACAAGCCGAAAGGATCTTTTGTATTAACCCTTCGGGAGAGGAATAGATATTTTGCGGAACCTTACCCTCGTGTGCGATATTCCTTAAAGTTCCGATAAAGAAGGAATCGAGCTTCGACATATCTCTCGGAAAATCGGACAGATACACGCTTTCAAAGACCTCTCTGCTCTTTTCGGGAATAAGGGAAAGCATCTTTTCTCCGTCATTGGTTGCTCGAATTGCGGAGGAAGAGCTAAAGCCTTGCTCTCTTCGAACGGCAAAAGGCTTTGTTTTTCTGCCCGAAAGCGAGGAAATGTATTCGTTTGCAAGGATATTGTTCGGTTTTTTTACCGCTTTTGCGTATTCTTCACCGAGAAACTCGGATATTGCCGATGAAAAAGCGTTCGGATAGGAAATGTTTTTGTTTTCTGCGATAATACGGGAAACAGCTTCGGAAAACTCTTTTTTCGACGCAATTTCACGGATCTTCATCAAGGTTTCGATATCGTCTTCTGCGCCGAAGGCAAGATAATCACTGCCGATAGCTTCTGCTATAAACACGCCTGCTCTTGCAAAATCCGATGCCGATGCACAGCAATAGGGAAGAGGAAGCTCGAGAACAAGGTCTGCACCGCAATTAAGTGCTGCTGTTGCACGGATATACTTGTCGGAAACGGCAAAAGTACCCCTTTGCACGACGTTTCCGCTCATAATGCATACAACTTTGTCAAACTCTTTTTTAAGCTGTTGTATCTGGTATTCGTGGCCGTAATGAAACGGGTTGTATTCACATATAACCGAAACGAAAGGTTGTGTGTCCATTTCCGAAAAATCCCTTGCAATTATAGAATAAAGGTAGTATAATGTAAAAAAAAATAAAAGTCAAGTGAGGTAACTATGTATATTCTCGTTGTAAACGCAGGCAGCTCTTCCTTGAAGTATCAGCTTTTCGATATGGATACTCAGGAGGTTGCCGCAAAAGGTAATTGCGACCGTATCGGTATTGACGGTAAATTGACCCACACCGCCGCAGGCAAGGATAAGATCCAAAAGGATATTTCCATGCCTACCCATTCCCAGGCTGTTTCTGTTTTGATCGATACTCTTACCGATAAGGAATACGGCTGTATTTCTTCTATGTCCGAAATTTCCGCTGTCGGCCACCGTATCGTCCACGGCGGTCCTTGGCTTATAAAGAGCGTTCGTGTTGATGACGAGGTTCTTGCAGACCTTGAAAAATGCCGTGACCTCGCTCCTCTCCATACCGTACCCCACCTTCTCGGTATCAAAGGCTGTATGGAGGTTATGCCCGAAACACCTCAGGTTCTCGTTATGGACACCGCTTTCCACCAGACCATGCCCCCCGAAGCATACACCTATCCCATTCCTCATGAACTTGCAGAAAAATATAAGATCCGCCGTTACGGCTTCCACGGTACTTCCCACCGTTACGTTTCCGGCAAGGCTATCGAATATCTCGGCAACCCCAATGCAAAGATCGTAACCTGCCACCTCGGCAACGGCAGCTCGATAAGCGCTGTTGACGGCGGTAAATGTGTCGATACCTCTATGGGCTTCACCCCTCTCGAAGGTGTTATCATGGGCTCCCGTTGCGGCGCTGTTGACCCTGCTATCATTCCCTTCCTTATGGAAAAGGAAAACATTCCCGTTAGCGAAATGGGTAATTGGATGAACAAGAAATGCGGTTTCTTGGGCGTTTCGGGAGTTTCGAGCGACCTTCGTGAGATCGAAGCCGCAATCAATGAAGGCAACGAACGTGCAACGCTTGCATTCAATGTTCTTGCATATCAGATAAAGAAATATATCGGATCCTATACCGCAGCGATGAACGGTCTTGACTGTATCGTATTCACGGCAGGTATCGGCGAAAACAACAGCGATATCCGCCGTCTCGCTCTTGAAAATATGTCCTTCTACGGTATCGAGCTTGATGAAGAAAAGAATCGTCAGAGAGATGTTGTTGAGATCAGCACCGAAAATTCCCGTGTTAAGGTTCTTGTAATTCCCACCAACGAAGAGCTCGTTATTGCGTCCGATACGATGAAGATCGTTTCCGAATCGTAAAAAATGTCTTCTTCCGATAAGAAATTCAAAGAAAATAAATATCCGCATCAAGGTCATCGTCAAAGAATGAGAATGCGTTTTGAAAACGAACATGAAACGATGACCGACGTGGATATTGTCGAAATGCTTTTGTATTATGCCGTTCCCCGTGCCGATACGAGAAAACAGGCGCAGGCGCTTGTTGACGTATTCGGCTCGCTTGAAGGCATAATCGCCGCCGATTTCGGCGAAATTTCAAAAATATCGGGCTTGAAGGACAGTGCCGAAACACTTTTTTCACTGCTTCGTGAAGCTATAAAGCGAAGCGGTGTTAAATCTGCATCGCATAGCGTTCTCGAGCCCGAAAAGCTCAAAAAATATCTTGTCGGTCTTTATAAAGGTGCGTCTGCCGAAACGGTCTACGCACTTTATTTCTCTGCCGACGGTGAATTGGTTGGAAAACAGCTTGTCTTCAGAGGCGACGTAAGCTCTGCAAGGTTTTCGTTAAGAACGATAACCGAGGGTGTTATCCGTGCAGGCGGAAATTCCGTTGTGCTTGCACATAACCACCCAAGCGGTTCGCTCGTTCCCTCGGGTGACGACCTTATAACCACAAAACGTATTGCGGCACACCTTGCCGCAAACGATATAACCCTTATCGAGCATTATATCGTCGGCAACGACGATTGTGCCGGTATTTTAAAAGTCAACTGAGAGGAGTAAATTATGAAATTCAAACGGCTCTTATCACTGTTCCTTGCGCTTGTAACCGTTCTTGCGGTTATGTCTTCCGCTGTACTGAGCGTAAGTGCAAAAGGATTAACTTTGAGTGAATTGCGCGAGAAATTCCCTCACGGTAAATATTGGAACGGCGGCGACCCCGATTCATATACTTCAACCCCCTGCTATAACCACGATAAATGTAACTGGTTTATGAACTATTCGTTGCAATGTGCAGGCTACGGCGATAAATTGGGCTATGACGCAACAGGCTATAACCCCAGAGAAAATCGCAACGGTTGGATGAAATATACGACTCTTACCGCAGTTGATAACCTCAAACCCGGTGACATTGTTCGCTATCTTAACGATCAGCATACGTTCTACGTTACCGGTGTAAACGGAGAAACTATCACGTATACCGATTGCAATGCGGGAAACACCTGTATTATCCGCTGGGACTCGACTATCACAAAGACCGAACTGAAAAAGACCTTCACGTCTGTTCAAGCTGCACCCTTTTCGATCTTGAAGGGAGAAGTGGCGTGTGATTGTTCTTACTCATACGTCGGCGAATATAATTGTACTGTTCCCGAAGGATACTATCTTAAAATATTCAATTCTCCCAGTACCGACAGCAATGAGATCGGACAGATCTTCCCCGGTGATACCGTTGCCGTAACAAAGGGCGACGGCACTTGGGCACACATTGAATACAGAGGAATCTCCGGTTATGCAACCTTGTCTTATTTGGAACCTACCGTCAAACGTGACACGAAAATAAAATTGTGGTTCTCGAATTCCCAAATGGGCGAAACCGCAGAATATATCTCTCCCGGCGAAACGATGTATCTTTGCTATAAGATATACGATGATCTCACCGGCGAAAGATACGACAACTATACAACTATTGATTACAACGTAAAAGTAACGTTCTATACTCCTTATAATACCGACGGATACGTCTACGATTTCGATTACGACAACAACTGGATATCCTTACAAAGCTACCGTACAGGCATTTACGAAGGAAAATTGGAATTCACGTCGGATCAAGCCGATACGATAACGCTTGAAGTGGCGATAAACCTAATCGACGGCGTAACCATAATCAAGCAACCGCAAAACGTTGCCGTTCAAAGCGGAAAGACCGCAAAGGTAACCGTTGATGCGATAGGCGAGGGACTTAGGTATAAATGGTACGTCAAGAATAAAGGCGCAAGCAAGTTTAGCCTTTCCTCTGCATATACGGGCAATTCCTATTCCGCACCGATGGATGCCGACAGAGTCGGAAGACAGGTCTATTGCATTATCACCGATAAATACGGTAAATCCGTAAAGACGAATACCGTAACTCTCGGTATGGCTGCAAAGATAACCAAACAGCCCCAAAGCGTTTCCGTACAAAGCGGAAAAACGGCAAAAGTCACCGTAACGGCTTCCGGCGAAGGAAAAACCTATAAATGGTACTTCAAGGATAAGGGAGCAAGTAAATTCACCTTGACCGATTCCTACAAGAGCAATACCTATGACGTAACGATGAATTCAACCCGTGCAGGACGTCAGGTTTATTGCGTTGTTACCGATAAATACGGCAATTCCGTAAAGAGCAATACCGTAACTCTCGGAATGGCGGCGAAGATAACCAAACAACCGACAACAGTTTCCGTACAAAGCGGAAAAACGGCAAAAGTCACCGTTTCGGCATCGGGCGAAGGCTTGAAATATCAATGGTACTTCAAGAATAAAGGTGACAGTAAGTTCACGCTTACCAACAGCTATAAGTCGAATACCTATTCTGTCGAGATGAACGGCGATAGAGCAGGCAGACAGGTTTATTGCGTAATTACCGATAAATACGGCAACAGCGTTAAGACAAACACCGTAACGCTCGGTATGGCAGTTAAGATCACCAAACAGCCTACAAGCGTCACTGTTGCAAACGGATCAACGGCAAAGGTAACCGTTTCGGCATCGGGCGAGGGCAGAACCTATAAATGGTACGTAAAGAATAAGGGCGAAACAAAATTCACCCTTACAACTTCCTTCACGGGCAGTTCATACTATATAACCATGAATAACGCACGTGCAGGCAGACAGGTATACTGCATCATCACCGATAAATACGGCAATAAGGTCAAGACCAATACCGTTACGTTGAACAAGAGATAAAAACGAAAGAGAGGCTTTTACCGCCTCTCTTTTTTCATTGACAATATATTGAACGCAGAGTATAATTTTAATATAAGGAGGGATTGATTATGAAACGTGCTGTTTCCTTAATGCTTGCATTCATTATGCTTTTTGCAGTAATACCCATAACGGTCTTTGCGATAGATACAAACGGCTTGGTTTATGAAATAAGCCCCGACGGAACCTATTATACCGTTACCGACTATAACGGAACAGAAACCGAGGTCATGATCCCTTCGACGTATAAAGATTTACCTGTCAAAGAGATCGGCAAAAACGCTTTTAGGGACAGTCATAATATAACAAGCGTTGAAATTCCCGACAGTATAACAGCAATAGGCTCTTTTGCGTTTCAGGATTGTTGGAGCTTAAGTTCAATTAATATTCCCAAAAGCGTTACAAGCATGGGTGCGGCGGTGTTCGCCTTTTGCTATGATCTGACGAGAATAAACTGCGAGGCGGAAGAAAAACCGTCGGGATGGGACGATGAATGGAATGCGGATTACTATATGACGGTCAATTGGGGTTATAATTCCTTGAAAATCGTTGAACAGTCGGGCCCGATCACCGTAAATGCAGGAAAGACCGCAACAGCAAAGATAACTGCTGTCGGCGTGGGATTAACTTATAAATGGTACGTTAAAAATCGAAACAGCAGCGGATTTTTCCTTTCCGAATCCTGCTTTGATAACGATTATTCAATCGTGATGAATTCCGACCGTGCAGGCAGACAGGTCTATTGTGTTGTAACCGATAAATACGGAAGATCAGTTCAGTCAAAGACATTCACGTTTTATATGTTCGAAACCGTAATAGACCAACCGTCCATCGTTACGGCGCACAGCGGAGAACAAGTGAGAGTTGCGGTCACGGTACAACCCGATGCAAGAACCACTTATAAATGGTATTTCAAGGATAAGGGCGCAAAGGAATTCAGATATACACCGTCCTTTACGGGTAATTCCTATTACGTAACGATGAACGCCGAAAGAGCTTCCCGTCAGGTCTATTGCATAACGACCGACGCATACGGCAATTCGGTCAAGTCAAAAACCGTAACGCTCGGTATGTCGGTCAAGATTAAAGAACAGCCGACAAGCGTGAAGGTTGCAAACGGAAAACAAGCAAAAGTCACCGTTTCCGCTTCCGGAGAGGGAAAGACTTATAAATGGTATTATAAAAATAAAGGCGACAGTAAATTCACCTTGACGAATTCCTTTACGGGCAGTTCCTATTACGTAACAATGACCAACGCACGTGCGGGCAGACAGATCTATTGCGTAATAACCGACAAATACGGTAATTCTGTTAAAACAGACACGGTAACCTTGAATAAAAAATAAACGAACGCAAAAAGGGCATCAAACGATGCCCTTTTTTGTATTGAAAACACAACCGTCATTCTAAGCGAAAAACCAATCTCTAACCTGTCATTCTGAGCGGAAAAGGGGTCCCCTTAATAACCCTACAAAACTTCGTTTTGCAGGGAACCCCCGCTTGTTTTGTGGGGTGTAAAGTGAAGAATCTCAATTTGTTGTTTCTTCTGTCTTTGTTTTGTTAACTTTACGTTCTCCTACGTGAGATTCCTCGTTATATCACCCCAAAAACGCAAGCGTTTTCGGGGACCCCGATGTCACTCGGAATGACAGTTATACTGGATTGATTGCTCGGAATGACAATTTCACTAACTTGACCAACACTAACAATGAAAAAGAGAGGCATCAAAACCTCTCTTTTGTTTTTGCGTATTTATCTCAACTTTTCATTAATCTCTGTCGTAAACTTAACTATCATATCCGAAACGGACATAACGCCAAGGTCTTCACCCTTACGGTTACGAACCGAAACAGCACCCTGCTCCTGTTCCTTTGCGCCGACGATGAGCATATAGGGTATCTTGTTAAGCTGTGCTTCACGGATACGCTTGCCCATGGTTTCGTTACGGTCGTCAAGATCAACACGTATACCGCAAGCCTCCATCTTCTTTGCAACCTCTGCCGCATAACCGTTCATATCTGCATTGACGGGAATAACGGTTGCCTGCGTGGGAGAGAGCCACATCGGGAGCGCACCTGCATATTTTTCAAGAAGGAGCGCAAGCGTGCGTTCATAGCAACCCATGGAGGTGCGGTGGATTATATAAGGATTAACAAGCTGGTTGTTAGAATCGACGTATTCCATACCGAACTTCTTTGCAAGAAGCATATCTATCTGGATAGTAACACTGGTGTCTTCCTTGCCGAAAACGTTCTTGCACTGAATATCAAGCTTCGGACCGTAGAATGCCGCTTCGTCGATACCGATTTCGTAATTTATGCCGTTTTCGTCAAGCAATCTGCCCATAATCTCCTGAGCTTCGTTCCACTGTTCGGGAGTACCCTCGTATTTGTCGGTACGCTTGGGGTCCCATTGTGAGAAACGGAAGGTGCAGTCTTCCCAAAGACCGAGAGTTTCAAGACAATGCTGTGCAAGGTCGATACAGCCCTTAAATTCTTCTTCAAGCTGGTCGGGACGGAGAACAAGGTGTCCTTCGGAAATAGTGAACTGACGGACACGGATAAGACCGTGCATTTCACCGCTGTCCTCATTACGGAAAAGCGTTGAGGTCTCGCCCAAGCGCATGGGAAGATCACGGTAGGAACGGCGCTTGTTGAGGAATACTTGGTATTGGAACGGGCAGGTCATGGGACGGAGCGCAAAGCATTCCTTGGTTTCGTCGTCTGCATCGCCCATAATGAACATACCGTCACGGTAGTGGTCCCAGTGTCCCGAGATCTTATAAAGCTCTCTCTTTGCCATAAGAGGAGTTTTTGTGAGAAGATAACCTCGTTTTTGTTCTTCGTCTTCGATCCATCTCTGCATAAGCTGGATAACTCTTGCGCCCTTGGGCATAAGAATGGGAAGACCCTGACCGATAACGTCAACGGTGGTGAAATATTCAAGCTCTCTGCCGATCTTGTTGTGGTCACGCTTTCTTGCTTCTTCAAGCTGTGCGATGTGTGCGTTAAGCTCGTCCTTGCTGGGGAATGCCGCACCGTAAACACGCTGAAGCTGTTTGTTGTTCTGGTCGCCCTTCCAGTATGCACCCGTGCACTGCATAAGCTTTATAGCTTTAACTGCGCCGGTAGAGAAGAGGTGAGGACCTGCGCAAAGGTCAACGAATTCACCCTGACGGTAGAAACTGATAACAGCGTCCTCGGGGAGCTCGTTTATAAGCTGAACCTTATAGGGTTCCTCCTTTTCTTCCATAAGTGCAATCGCTTCGTTTCTCGGAAGCTCAAAGCGTTCGATAAGAAGGTTTTCACGGACGATCTTCTTCATTTCGTCCTCGAGTTTTTTCAAAACCTCGGGAGTGAAGGGGATCTCGCTGTCAAAATCATAATAAAAACCGCTTTCGATTGCAGGTCCGATAGTAAGCTTTGTTTCGGGATAAAGACGCTTAACTGCCTGCGCAAGAATATGTGCGGCGGTGTGACGGAAGACCTGCTTTCCTTCCGCCTCGGCAAAGGTGAGAAGCGCAATATCGTCGCCTTCCTTGACAGCGGTGTTAAGCGCACAAACGGCACCGTTCACCTTTGCGGCGATAACGGCACGAGAGATAAGCTCTGCTTCCTTTGCGGCTTCGTATACGGTATTTGCGTTTTCAACGCTCACTTGATTACCGTTAATGATAAGGTTCATAATTTTCTCCTTTCAAATAAAAAAGCCGACACATTACCGAAAGTTCGGCAAAATGTCGGGGTGCAGATAAGATCCACACGGTTCCACCCGTGATTTAACTTAAAAATTAAATTGTCGGCGCAAAACAGGCGGTATCTGTTACAGCGTATCTTGTTGCAATTCCAGCCCAATTGTTGCAACTCTCTGGAAAGCCGTTTTGTAATAGACGTGTTCTGTTTCTTGATGCTCCTTAAGGTTGAGTATACCACTTTTTTTCGATTTGTCAACCGAAATTTATTGCTTTTACTTTACAAATGATGAAAAATATGCTATATTTAGTCGTAGAGCAACGAAATTATCGGAGGTAATGCTATGAAATGTCCTTTGTGTAACCACGCAGAAAGCAAGGTTATAGACTCTCGTCCTTCCTCGGACGGAAGCTCGATACGCCGCCGCAGAGAGTGTCTTGAATGTCAAAAACGCTTCACGACCTATGAAAATATCGAAACGCTCCCTCTTATAGTAATCAAGAAGGATATGTCCCGTGAGACCTTCGACAGAAACAAGATATTAAACAGCATTATCCGTGCCTGCGATAAACGTCAGGTAACCCTTTCCCAAATGGACAACCTTGTTTCCGAAATAGAGCTTTCTCTCCAAAATTCGCTCCAAAACGAAATCACCTCCGACCGTATAGGTGAATTGGTTATGGAAAAATTAAAAGAGCTTGACGAGGTTGCATATATCCGCTTTGCTTCGGTCTACCGTCAGTTTAAAGACATCGGAGCATTTATGGAAGAGCTTCAAAAGCTCCTTGCAGAAAAATAAAAATACGTTGGATTATAGGAAGACGCTTAAAAAAGCAGTCTTCCTTTTTTTGCGGGGTGGTTGTTAAATGTAAAAAATATTGTAAAAATCTATTGACTTTATCGAATTAACGTGATATAATGCTTAAAAATTACTTAAGAAGGAGCAGCAAAATAATGAAAAATAAGTTTTATTATTACTATTATTATTTTAAAAAGGGCTGCCCGTCTTATGTGATGACCAAGGCATAAACGCTTTGGGTTGAATAAAACGGCAGTCCGTATTTGCTATGCTTTAAGGCAGAATGCAGTACGGATTTTTTGTTTGCATAAAATAAAGAAAGGAAAATCGCTTTAATCCGTTAATTTACTATTGAAATTTGTCGAAAAAGTAGTATAATGTACTTTGTATAATTTTTTAGTATATATTATTTTAGGATAGAAAGCACAAAAACCATCATGACGAGAGAACAAATAATCTGGCTTACGATAGGCGTTTATGCTGTGTTTATATTCGTGGTCGGATTCCTATCAAACAGCAAATCAAAAAATATGGGTGATTTCACCGTCGGCGGTCGAAACGCAGGCGCTTGGATGTCTGCCTTTTCGTACGGAACGGCGTATTTCTCCGCAGTAATGTTTATCGGTTATGCAGGCGGTACGGGCTGGAAATACGGTATATGGGGTGTTCTGCCCGGTATCGGAAACGCAATAATCGGCTCGCTTTTCGCTTGGATGGTGCTTGCAAAGCGCACACGCTCCGTTACGAGAGAAAAGGGAATAACCTCGATGCCTCAGTTCTTTGAAAAATGCTATGGCTCGAGAGCAATGAAGCTCTTTTCCGCAATCGTAATATTCGTTTTCCTCTTGCCCTATTCGGCATCGGTTTATAAAGGACTTACAAGCGTTTGCTCGGTTCTTTTGGGTATTGACGAATGGATCTGTATGCTTGTTATCGCTGTTGCGGGCGCACTTATCGTTGTCGCAGGCGGATATATGGCGGCACTCAAGGCGGATTTCATTCAGGGTGCGGTAATGCTCGTCGGCGTGATCGTGCTTATCTTCTCGGTAATGAACAGCGATAACGTCGGCGGTCTGACAGAAGGATTTAAGAATATCGCTTCCGAAACGAGCAAATTAAGTCTTAACGCATTCGACCATATCGGCCTTTGGGCAACCGTGCTTATGACCTCGTTCGGTACTTGGGGCTTGCCTCAGATGATACATAAATATTACGGTATCCGTGATGATAAAGAGGTTTCCAGAGGAACGGTAATCTCCACGGTATTCGCATTTGTCGTTGCAGGCGGCGGTTATCTTATCGGCTCGCTTTCGCATCTCTTCTTTAATGAACTTCCCGAGGGCGGAACCGACTATCTTGTTCCGAACCTTCTTATAAAATCGGGTGTTTCGGATATACTTGTCGGCGTTATCCTCGTATTGCTTATTGCGGCAAGCGTTTCCACGCTTTCCTCGGTAACCATAACGGCGGCTTCTACGTTGACGATGGATATCGTTCAGGACAGATTTATCAAAGACAAGGAAAAGGATATCTCTCTTCTTACAAAAATCGTTTGCGTTGCATTCGTTATGCTTTCCTTCCTTATCGCTTGGAAGGGAACGGGCACACCGATCCTTGATATGATGAGCTATTCATGGGGCATAATCTCGGGTAGCTTCCTCGCACCCTACGCCGTTGCGCTTTATTATAAGAAGACCACAAAGGTCGGCGCTTGGGCAGGAATAATTTGCGGTTTTGCTATCGCATTGCCTCCTCTTGTTGCAAAGCTTTCCGGCTCTGCGTTTGCTCTCGGCAAATTCGGACCCTTAAGCGGCATGGGACCGCATTTCGCTTGTCTTGCTATGGCTGTTTCGCTTTTGGTGGTTATAGCTGTCAGCACA
>JAFVXP010000070.1 GCA_017501055.1 Clostridia bacterium
CCGTATTTCTTTGCGCAGGTACGGATATAAAGGTGGTCATCGGCGTTCATAAAGCCGTTTTGGAGAGTATTGTGGTCGATATACGCAACCGAAAGCTCGGTCTTTACTCTGGGAATACCCATAGCTTCGAATTCGAGATATGCCATTGTACCCGTTGCGTCCTGAGTTAAGGTCTGGTCGATTCTAAGCCCGATGGGAGTTCCTTTTATCATCTCACCTTCAACAAGGTGGGCTTTGATTATTTTCTGTGCAATAGTCAATCCTGACATGTTTGATTATCCTTTCTGTCTTCAAGGTCTATATAAGGACGTCTGCCGTGAAAGGGTCTGTATGCGGGACGCATTATACGACGGCAGGTTATTATTTCTTCCAAACGGTGAGCACACCAGCCCGAAAGACGTGCAAGCGCAAATAGAGGTGTGAACAGCTCTTCCGGTATGCCGAGCATACGGTAAACGAGGCCTGAATAGAGGTCCACGTTAGCGCATATCGCATTACCGTCCTGCATTTTGTTCTGTAAAAGAACGGGAGCAAGACGTTCGACGGCGTGGAGAAGCTCAAAATCGGAACGCATTCCGAAAGAATCGCACTGCTCTTCCGCAGCCTTACGCAATACTGTAGCACGGGGGTCGCTCAACGTATAGACCGCATGGCCCATACCGTAGATAAGACCGCTTCTGTCGCCTGCTTCACGGTTTAGGATCTTTTGGAGATATGCTCTTATCTCGTCATCGTCTTTATAATCACGGATATTAGCCTTTAAATCGTCAAGCATACGAACAGTCTTGATATTCGCACCGCCGTGACGGGGACCTTTAAGCGCACCGATACCTGCCGCTATTGCAGAGAAGGTATCCGTACCCGAAGAGGTCAATGCACGCACAGCGAAGGTGGAATTGTTACCGCCGCCGTGTTCTGCATGGAGAATAAGGCATTTATCAAGCAATCTTGCTTCTTCGTGGGTGAACTTACGGTCAAATCTTAACATCGAAAGTATATTCTCCGCCATACCCTGTCCGGGAATGGGAGAATGGAGGAAGAAGCTTTCGTTATCGTAATAACGCTTTTTAACCTGATATGCCGCAGTCATTATCATCGGCATACAAGCGATTATGGAGAGAGATTGACGAAGAACGTTATCGACGGAATTGTCGTCGGGGTTTTCGTCATAGCTATACAACGCAAGAACGCTTCGAGCCAGCTTGTTCATAATATCGGGGCTGGGCGCTCTCATTATCATATCTTCGATAAAGGAAGCAGGCGGATCGCTGTATTCATCCATAACGGTTCCGTAGAAATCAAGCTCTTCTTTTGTGGGAAGCGAGCCGAAAAGAAGAAGCCACGATGCTTCGTCATAACCGAAACGGTCGTATTTATCGGTGGAATTGATTATATCCTCGATATTGATGCCACGGTAGGAAAGCTCGCCTTCGCAGGGGACACGCTCATATTCGTTGATAATATAGCCGTGAACGTTACTGACTCTTGTTATACCTGCAGGCACACCCGTACCGTCGGGGTTACGAAGACCTCGTTTTACGCCGTATTTTGTATAAAGTTTATCATCGAAGGCGGAATTTGCACGAAGTGAATCGGCAAGCGCTTCGATATTCAATTTTGTGCTCATTTATATGATCCTTTCAATCAGGAGATCGATGCCGTTTCCGCCAAAAGCTCTTTCATAGAATAGAAGCCTTTGCCCTTTCCGCAAAGATACTCTGCCGCACGCAATGCGCCTTCTGCGAACAGTGCACGGCTTTCTGCGGTATGCTTTAGGCTTACCGTTTCGCCGTTACGGCTTAACAGCACCTCGTGTTCACCGAATATTCCTCCGCAACGAACCGAGGATATTCCAATCTCGTTATCGGGACGAACCATACGGCGGGAGCTTCTGTCGGTGACAAATTCCGTACCGTCGGGCATAAGCTCGCTTATTTCTTCCGCTATCATAAGTGCGGTTCCGCTGGGTGCATCAAGCTTGTTGCGGTGATGCTTTTCGATAATTTCAATATCGCAATCTCCGCCAAGTGCAATAACGGCACTGCGGCAGAGGTTTATGAGAAGATTTATCCCAAGCGACATATTTCTTGAGAAGAAAACGGGATATTCATTCGAAAGTGCACGAAGCATTGAAAGCTCGCTTTCGGTGTGTCCCGTAGAAGCAACAACACAGGGAGTTCCCGTTTTGCGAACGAAATTGCATATATCGGGAAGTGCGGTATGGTGGGAAAAATCGACGATAACGTCGGCATTTTCGGTAACGTCGGAAAGAGAATTATAGAAAGGGATTCCTTCGGGTACGTTACCGCTGAAAACATCAACAGCCGCAACGACAGAAACACCCTTTGTATTTGCGGCAGCGATAACCTCCCTGCCCATTCTTCCGCAAGCACCGTTAACAATAATCTTCATAATTTACGTATTCTTTCGTTATTTATTTAATAAGTCCCTGTTCACGCATCAATGCAAACAGTTTTTCGTCGTCCTTTGCGTC
The DNA here is from genome assembly GCA_017501055.1 of Clostridia bacterium. GTDB lineage: Bacteria > Bacillota > Clostridia > Oscillospirales > CAG-382 > Coliplasma. The sequence goes on from JAFVXP010000070.1 coordinate 2,495, forward strand.
CATGGGGCAAAGAGGCATACGGAATTCGTTTTCGCAATAGCCCATTTTTGCAACGGCGGTCTTTACGGGAATGGGGTTGACCTGCATAAAGAGACCGTTCATAAGACGGAGATATTTAAGCTGGAGCTCTGCCGCAGTTTTGAAATCGCCATCCAAGCAAAGACGTGCAATACGTGCCGCTTCGCCGGGCATTACGTTCGAGAATACCGAAATAACGCCGATCGCACCCATACTCATAAGAGGAACTATCTGCTGGTCGTCACCGCTGTACATATTTATATCGTTTCCGCAGGCTTCAAGCACTTCCATCATAAGAAGGAGATTGCCGCTTGCTTCCTTGGTTGCAACGATATTAGGATGCTTTGCGATCTGCTTATACGAATCGAGAGAAATGCAGAATCCCGTTCTTGCAGGTACGTTATAAACGATACAAGGTATATTTACCGAATCTGCAACGGTATTGAAATGCTTTACTATACCGTTCTGCGAGCACTTATTATAAGAAGGAGTGACGAGAAGCAATCCGTCTGCTCCTGCGCTTTCTGCAAACTTCGAAAGCTCGATAGCGTACTGGGTATTATTAGAGCCGGTGCCCGCAATTATGGGAACACGGTGGTTTACCTTTTCAACGCAGAATTCAACAACTTTTTTATGTTCGTCATCGTCAAGAGTGGCAGGTTCGCCTGTCGTTCCGCAGACAACGAGAGCATTGATTCCGCCTGCGATCTGGAATTCCAAAAGATTCTCGAGAGCTGCATAATCAACAGCACCGTCTTTGAAAGGAGTGATGAGCGCAGTTGCAGCGCCTGTGAAGATAGGGTTATTAATAGACATAGTTCTTTTTCCTCCGAACTGAACTCCATAAAATTATTCAGTATATTCTAACACCGTTGACGTTAAATGTCAATAAAAAGAGTCAATATAATGGTGTGTTTTTTTTCAAAAGTATTGACTTTATCTTGCGTGATTTTTATAATCATAAGTAATATATGCTTATATACAGAGGTATTTATGAACGGAAGAAAGGTTTTTGAGGATATTAAGGCAAACGGATATGATTGCGCCTTATTCCTCGATGAAACAAGCCAATATTATCTAAGTGATTTCTATTCAACCGACGGAGCTCTTATCGTTTCTGAAAAAGAAACTGCGTTGTTTGTCGATTCGAGATATTTCGAAGCCGTCGATAACGACAAAAAAGCAGGCAAGCTTACCGACGACGTAATGCCCTATTTGTTCAGAAAGAACATTTTTGAGGTCATTGCCGAATATTTAGCTTCGGTCGGTGCAAGGAAGGTTTGTCTTGACGCAGGCTTGATAACCGTCAAGCAGTTAAACACTCTTAAAGAAAAATGCGAAGGTATTGACTTCGGTTATCTCTCCGACGTTTGTCTTGCTTGCAGACGTGTTAAGACAGCAAAAGAGGTTGAAAAGATCCGCAAAGCGCAAGATATTACCGACAAGGCGTTTTCGCACATACTCGGTTTCATCAACAAGGACAGGACCGAAGTTGAGGTTGCGGCAGAGCTTGAATATTTTATGCGTAAAAACGGTGCTTCGGGCTTGGCCTTCGAGACCATCTCCGTTTCCGGAAAGAACTCTTCCCTTCCGCACGGTGTTCCCACAACGGCAAAGCTGACCGAAAATTCGTTTCTTACGATGGACTACGGCGCTAAGTTCGAGGGTTATTGCTCGGATATGACAAGGACCGTTGTACTCGGCAAGGCCGATGAAGAGATGAAACGCATCTACAACACCGTTCTTACTGCACAGAGCGAG
>JAFVXP010000071.1 GCA_017501055.1 Clostridia bacterium
AGAAAACCGAAAAGGGTTGAGGCATACATAGGCATTGACACAGAAAACAAGACCTATTCGGGTTACGACGGGCTTATGCCGGCAAGTTTATTATAATTATTGGAGTTATATTATGTTAAAGCAGGGTTATGATTTAGTTATTCATTGGTTGAAAGAGGTTTTGGGTATTGGCGAGGAGATATTCTACATAAACGGGCCTCAAACGCTCCCTCCCCCTCTCGAAAAGGAAGAAGAAGCAATTCTTATTGAAAAGCTACCCGACGATGCCGATGCAAAGAAACGGCTTATCGAGCATAATTTACGTCTTGTCGTTTATATTGCAAGGAGATTTGAAAGCTCGGCTGTGGGGATAGAGGACCTTATATCTATAGGCACTATCGGTCTTATAAAAGCGATAAACACCTTCCGTGCCGACAAGCAGATTAAGCTTGCCACATACGCTTCGAGGTGTATTGAAAACGAGATTCTAATGCACCTTCGAAAAAACACAGGAGTTAAAAACGAGCTTTCGCTTGATGAACCGCTTAATATCGACTATGACGGCAACGAGCTGTTGCTTAGCGACGTGCTTGGAACAGACAGCGATTTTGTCTATAAGAGCATTGAAGAAAGCGAAGACAGAAAGATGATATTAAAAGCAATATCGTCATTAAACAAGCGTGACCGTAACATCATTGAGCTTCGGTACGGTATAAACCGCAACGGAAAAGAGCTTACGCAAAAAGAGGTTGCGGATGCGCTTGGAATCTCGCAAAGCTATATTTCAAGGCTTGAAAAAAAGATCATTGCACATCTTAAGGAGCTTCTGACAAAGCAAAACTATTGACACAAAAAGGCAAAAGGGGTATAATTAAATCAACAAATATGCAGGAGAGGAGGTTAATTGTATTTTAGGTCTATTCAAAAAAGAGACCGCAAAAGAAGCCTGTTTACAAAGTGTGCTCCCCAAGGCAGTTGCTTTTGTTGATTACGAGCATTGGTATATCTCGCTGAAAAACAATTACGGACTTCAGCCGAATATCAAGGCTTGGTTCGAGGAGCTTAACACGAAATACAACCTTGTTGAAGTGAACTTCTTTGCGGATTTCTCTCATAAGAGTCTTGCAGAAGAGATCGGCCGTATCCGTCTTTTCTCAAACAAGATAATCGATACCCGAAGCCCAAACGGTGTTCAAAAGGATTTTACCGATTTTATCATTCTTGACAATATGTATCAAAAGGCACTTTCGTCTGACGATATTGACGTTTTCATTCTTTTTTCGGGCGACGGACATTTCAGCTCGGTCACATCGTTTCTTAAGAATTTTTATCACAAGCAGGTCGTCATCTACGGCGTTAACGGTTCGTTTTCAAAGCAGTTACGTGAAACCGCAAACACGTTTCATATTCTCCCTACCGAGCAGGATATTAACGGAAGCTTTTACAGAAATATATTCGATTATCTTAAAACCAGTTCTCAACCCACTTATAATGAAGCGATAAATGCCGCAGTTAAAAGAAACCGCGGCGGTGCAACAAAGCAACAGATCGTGAAAGCGATGAAGGTGCTTATGGAAAATGACGTTATCTCGGAACGCACTATCGCAAGCGGAAACAAAGGCAAGAAGCAAAAGCTTTTGTTTGTTGATTGGGAAAAGGCAGAAAAATTTTTGCCGTAAATCAACTATTTTTTTGAAAATCTATTGTAAACCGTATATTCTTGTGATATAATAACTGCATAAAGAACATTAAGCTATCAAGAGAGGGTGCAAGCCCTCTCTTGAGTCTTGATTGGAGGATTTATGGCAGACAAGAAAACAGGAATAGCCGTTAAGGTGAGAAACGCCATTGAAAGCGTTGTTGCCGATGCAGGCTACAAGCTTTGGGACGTTTCCTATTACAAGGAAGGCCCCGAAATGATACTTGAAATATCCATTGATAAGGACGAGGGTATTTCTATTAACGATTGCTCTGTTGTCACAAGACTTGTTGAACCCATTATCGACGAGCTTGACCCCATTGAAGAAAGCTATTGTCTTCAGGTTGCTTCCGCAGGAACGGTTCGTCCTCTCGGCAAGGAGGAGCATATCCGTTTTGCCTGCGACAACAGATTGAACGTTACTATCGGTCTTTACGTTGCTGTTGACGGCAGTAAGGAATATTGCGGTGTTATCGATTCTTTCGACAGCGATTCTTTAACACTCGTCACAGACGGTATTAAACGTACTTTTGAAAAGAAACAAATTTCAAAGATAAATGCCGAATTCGAGCATATCGAAACCAACGAAACGGCAGAACAAGAAAACAAGGAGAACGAAGATGAATAAGGAACTCTTTGAGGCGCTTGACGTACTCGAAAAGGAAAAAGGTATTTCGAAGGACTACATGATCGAAAAGATCGAAGCGGCTTTGCTTTCCGCATACCGCAAGGAAAACGGCGGTTACGAAAACGCAAGAGTTAAGCTTAACCCCGCAAAGCAGGATATTAAGCTTTACAAGCAGCTTACCGTTGTTGAAGAGGTTATCGACCCTGCAACCGAAATATTGCTTTCCGAAGCTCAGCTTAAATCCAAGAGATACAAGGTTGGCGATATTTACGAGATCGAGCAGAAGACCAAGACCTTCGGCAGAATTGCGGCTCAGGCTGCAAAGCAGGTTATCATTCAGGGTATCCGTGAAGCAGAACGTGGAAATATGATCCGTGAATACGAAGAAAAGAAGGAAGAGATCGTTTCTGCCGTTGTTGTCAGAGTTGATCCTACGACCGGCAACGCTACACTTGAGATCGGCAAGAACGAAATGGTTCTTTTCCGTAACGAGCAGATCCCCGGAGAAACCCTTCAGGTCGGCGACAGAATCAAGGTATTCATCACCGAGATTAAGAAGGAGACCAGAGGTCCCAGCATCGTGCTTTCGAGAGTTCACCCCGGTCTTGTAAGCAGACTGTTTGAGCTTGAAGTTCCCGAAATCAAAGACGGAACCGTTGAAATTAAGAGAATTGCCCGTGAAGCAGGCTCCCGTACCAAGATTGCAGTTATCTCCAACGACGATAAGGTTGATGCAATCGGCTCCTGCATCGGTCCCAAGGGTGCAAGAAAGAACAACATTACCGCCGAGCTCTTCGGCGAAAAGCTTGATATTATCCCCTACAGCGAAGATACCGAAGCATTCATCAGCGCAGCGCTTGCTCCCGCAACGGTCGAATCGGTTACAAAGCTTCCCGATTCCGACAGAGCATACCGTGTTATCGTTGCCGATGACCAGCTTTCCCTTGCTATCGGCAAGGAAGGTCAGAACGCAAGACTTGCGGCAAAGCTTACCGGCTTTAAGATCGACATTAAGAGCAGTCACAGCGCTATCGAAGATTAAGTTTTTTGGAGGACAGCATCTTGGCTGAAAAGAAAACTCCGTTGCGTAAATGCATCGGCTGTAATGAAATGAAGGACAAGAAAGAGCTTCTCCGCATTGTAAGAAACAGCGAGGGTGAGATCAATATCGATCCTATCGGTAAGCTCCCCGGCAGAGGCGCATATATATGCAAAAGCGTTGAATGCTTTGACACCGCTGTTAAGGCAAAGCGTTTGGAACGTGCTTTCAAATCCAAGATACCCGAGGAAATATACTTAAATCTTCGTGAAAGTCTTGAACATCAAAAATAAAGGAGCGAAGGCTTTTTTGGAAAAGAGAACGTTAGGAGTTATCGGTCTTGCCGCAAGGGCAAGAGGTATTGTTATCGGGACCAATCAGGTTTTGGAAGCAATACGAAGCAAAAAAGCGTTGCTTGTGCTTATTGCGAAGGATGTTTCGGACAACACACGCAAATCGTTAAAGGATAAATCGGCTTTTTATTCGGCAAACGTCGAAGAAATCGATATTACGGCAGAAGAACTTGGCAAATCGGTCGGTCACAGCCAAACAGCATCAATAGCTTTTACGGATGCAAACTTTATTAAGGCATACAGAAAAAGCTTATCCGACCAGAAATGAGGTATATGATATATGGCAATAACGAGTGAGAAATATAGAATCAATGCGCTTGCCAAAGATTTTAATCTTAAGAGCAAGGATATTATTACCATTCTTGATAATGCGGGCCTTACAGGAAAAACGCACATGGCGGTTCTCGAAGAAAACGAGCTTAGTATTATTTTCGAGACTTTGACTCAAAATAACCAGGTGGATATAACCGCATTCTTCAAGGAATACGACGACAAAAAGAACGCTAAGAAGGAAGAAGAACGCAAAGCGAAGGAAGCTGCAAAGGCTGCGGCAGACGAAGAAAAACGCAAGAAGAAGGCGGCTGCAGGAATTCAGCAGCAGCCCCAGAAGAAGCGTTCGAGAGACGAGGTTCGCGTGGTTGACACGAGAGGTACTTCCAACGTCGACCTTTCAAAATACGACGAAAAAATTCTTAAATACGACAACGTCGTTCCCGAAACCCAGACTAACGTTCAGAAAATTAAGAAAAAGAATAAATTCAACGATCAGCAGAGGGGCAAAAAATCCGACAAGAAGCAGATGGAACAGCGTCCCGTCAACAAGCCGAAGCCTGTTCAGCTTAAGATCACCGTGCCCGATACTATCAGCGTGACCGAGCTTGCTTCCCGTATGAAGACTGCGGCGGCAGAGGTTATTAAAAAGCTTATGGGTATGGGTATGATGGTTTCTGTTAACGAATCTATCGATTACGATACCGCATATCTTATTGCAGACGAATTCGGCATTAAGGTTGAAAAGGAAGTTGTCGTTACTCTCGAAGACCGTCTTTTCGACGAAACAGAGGACAACGCAGAAGACCTTGTTACCCGTGCTCCCGTTATCGTTGTTATGGGTCACGTTGACCACGGTAAGACCTCCACGCTTGACGCTATCCGTAACACAAACGTTACTGCAGGCGAAGCAGGCGGTATTACCCAGCACATCGGTGCATACAGAGTTTCTGTCAACGGCAGAGATATAACATTCCTTGATACTCCCGGTCACGCAGCGTTCACCGCTATGCGTGCACGCGGCGCAAACCTTACCGATATTGCCGTTATCGTAGTTGCGGCAGACGACGGCATTATGCCCCAGACTGTTGAAGCTATCAACCACGCAAAGGCGGCAGGAGTTAACATCATCGTTGCTATCAACAAGATGGACCGTCCCGGCGCAGACCCCGACAGAGTTAAGACCGAGCTTACCAAATACGACCTCGTACCCGAAGAATGGGGCGGTGACACTATCTGTGTTCCGATCTCCGCACTTCACAAGCAGGGTATTAACGAGCTTCTCGAAATGATCCTTCTCTCTGCAGATATGCTCGACCTTAAAGCAAACCCCAGCCGTGCGGCAAAGGGTATTGTCGTTGAAGCACGTCTTGACAAGGGTAAGGGTACGGTTGCAACGCTTCTCGTTCAGAACGGTACTCTCAAACACGGCGATATTATCATTGCAGGTAATTCTGTCGGCAGAGTAAGAGTTATGACCGACGACAAGGGCAGAAGACTTACCGAAGCAGGTCCTTCCGTTCCCGTTGAAATCATGGGTCTTTCGGAAGTGCCCGAAGCAGGTGACGTATTCAACGCAGTTGCCGACGAAAGAATGGCAAGAGAGCTTGCGGAACAGCGTAAAGCGAAGAAGAAGGAAGAAGAACAGAACAGCGTTAAGGTTAATCTTGACGACCTCTTCTCCCAGATCGAAAGCGGTATTAAGAACCTTAATATCATCATCAAAGCAGACGTTCAGGGTTCTGCGGAAGCAGTCAAATCCAGCCTTGCAAAGCTTTCCAACGAGGAAGTTAAGGTTCACGTGCTTCACGCAGCGGCAGGCGGTATTACCGAAAGCGACGTTATGCTTGCAAACGCTTCCAACGCAATCATCATCGGCTTTAACGTACGTCCCGACAAGAACGCAATCGATATGGCGGCAAGAGATAAGGTCGATATCCGTACCTACCGTATCATCTACGACTGTATTGAAGAGATCGAAGCGGCTCTCAAGGGTATGCTTGCTCCGAAGTTCAGAGAAAACGTTATCGGCCACGCAGAGGTCAGAAACGCTATCCACGTTCCCAACGTCGGTACCATTGCAGGTTCCTACGTACAGGACGGTAAGATCACAAGAAACTCTCTTGTTCGTGTCGTTCGTGACGGTATTGTTATCTATGAAGACAAGATCGCATCGCTCAAGCGTTTCAAGGACGATGCAAAGGAAGTGCTTCAGTCGTTCGAATGCGGTATCGGTCTTGAAAAGTTCAACGACATCAAGATCGGCGATATTCTCGAAGCATATATTATGGAGGAAGTTGAACGCTAATGGCGGGACACAGACAAGATAAACTCAACAATGCGGTTATGCTTGAGCTTGCCGCAATTATAAGAGAAGTTAAAGACCCGAGAGTTGCAAAATCGTTCGTCAGTATCGTCGGCGCAAGCGTTGCGCCCGATATGAGCACGGCAAGGATCTTTTACAGCGTACTCGGGGAGGACGACGGCGTTGCAAAGGGGCTTAATTCGGCAAGCGGTTTTATCAGAAGCGAGCTTGCAAAAAGGCTTAACCTTCGAATTACCCCAAAGCTTGCCTTTATCCGTGATAACAACACGGAACGTGCAATGCACATCTCCACAATTCTTAAAGATATTCAGGATTGACCGATATGAAACAATTCGGAATTAAAGAAGCCGCCGCATTCCTTTCAGAATGCGACGGCTACCTCATATATTGCCACGCATCACCCGACGGAGATACGCTCGGAAGTGCAATAGGCTTGGCATTAATACTCAGAAAGCTTGGCAAAAGGGCTTTTGCCTTTTCTGTTGACGGAATCCCAAACAAGCTTTCCTTTTTGCCCACAGGAGATATTTTTCTTGAAGCCGAACCCGAAGACCTTAGCGATTACACATTGATAAGCGTTGACGTTGCAGGCCCGAGAATGCTTGGTAATGCAAGAAACAAAAGCTTTGTGCTTTCTATCGACCACCACAAGGTCAACACCATCGATTGTGAAAATCTTCTTGTTATGAGCGACAGAATCGCTTGCGGTGAGATAATTTTCAAGATAATGGACGAGCTTGAAGTTTCGCTTGACAAAGATATCGCTTGTGCGCTTTATTCGGCAATATGCTCGGACAGCGGCGGTTTCAGATACGATGCGACCAAGCCGGAAACACATATTATGGCGGCACGGCTTATTGAAACGGGTATTGATTTTGCGGCAATCAACAGATATTTGTTTGAAAGCAAGACACCCGAACAGATTGCATTGACAAAGACGGCATACAACAACCTTGAATTACTTTGTGACGGCAAATTTGCTATCGTTGCGATAAACGAGGAACAAATGAAGGCATGCAACGCTATTGAAAGTGACTTTGATTGCATCAACTCTATCCCGAGAGAGATTTCGGGAGTGCTCGCTTCGGCTGTAATACGTCAAAAGAGCGACGGCGTGAAGGTTTCTATGCGTTCCAACGCCGATATTGACGTTGCCGAGCTTGCAAAGAAGCAAGGTGGCGGCGGACATTACCACGCCGCAGGCTTTACCTACAGCGGTGATTTTAATTCTGCGCTTGAATTGACGCGCAAGATCTTTACGGAGCTTTCTTTATGAATAACCCAAGCGGTATTATCATAATCGACAAACCAAGCGGAATAACCTCGCACAACTGCATTTCGAAGCTTCGTTATCTTTTAAAGATTCGAAAGGTTGGTCATTGCGGTACGCTCGACCCTATGGCATCGGGTGTTTTGCCGATAATGATCGGCTCGGCTGTCAAGGCAAGCGAGTTTCTTGTTGACCACGACAAGCGTTATTTTGCAGGGATAAAGCTGGGTATCACGACCGATACCGAGGATATTTCGGGAAATATTCTGACAAAGCACGAAGGCACACTTCCCTCTTATGAGGAATTTGCGAGCGTTGCAAAATCGTTTGTCGGCGAGATAGACCAAGTTCCACCGATGTATTCCGCATTGAAGGTTGGCGGTGTTAAGCTTCTCGACCTTGCAAGAGAAGGTGTTACCATTGAGCGTAAGGCAAGAAAGGTTAATATCTATTCCTGCAACCCTATTGAGAAAAACGGTGAATTTTTTCTCGACGTGGAATGCTCGAGAGGTACATATATCAGAACGCTTTGTGCGGATATCGGAAACAAACTCGGTTGCGGTGCTTGTATGAGCTCTCTCGAGAGAAGCGAAGTCGGCGTTTTTAAGCGTGAAGACGCAATCGTTTTTGACGATCTTAACGGTATGACGCAGGAAGAGATACTATCCCACCTTATCCCCGTTGAAAAAATGTTTATGCATTACCGAGAAGCTCGTATGGACGCTTTCTTCAACCGTCTTTACAGCCACGGGGAGAAGATAAAGCTTGCAAAATTACGTGGTATTAACGGTGAAATCGGCGAAATGTTCCGTGTTTACGACGAAGACGGGTTTTATTCGCTCGGCGAGATAATCGAAGAAGACGGAATTAAATATTTCCGTCAAAAGAAAATCTTCCGCTAACACGATACAACAAAATATGACAGACGAATCTGCTATTAT
>JAFVXP010000072.1 GCA_017501055.1 Clostridia bacterium
ATGTTCAATAAACTGCTTCGGCAATATTGTGGCACCGATACCCGAGCATGCAACCTCCCAAGCGGTCGTAAGTCCGACAACCTCTGCCGCAATGATAGGGTTGAATTGTGCCGATGCACATAGCTTATCAAAAAGCTGCCGCATTTCCTGTGTTTTGCCGACGACAACAAAGGGAATACCCTTGCATTCTTCAAAATCAACCGCACTGTTTGAACGGAATTTTGTTTCTATGGTCTTCGGAACAGCCAAAACAAGCTCGTCGGATTCAAGCGTCTTAACGTCAAGGATAGAGTCATCAACGGGAAGATTCACTAATGCAAAATCATATTTGCCCTCGGCAACCTCTTTACGGAGAATCTCGCTTCCTGCCTCGTTAAGCCTAACCGTTATCTTCGGGAACGCTTTTTTAACTTCCTTTATAACGTCGGTTATAAGATAAGAACTGCGAAACGGTGTAATGCCGATAACCAATTCTCCTGCATCTCCCGATTTAAAATTCTCCATCGAACGGACAAGCTGTTCTTCTTTATAAAGGATCTCTTTTGCTTCCCTTATAAAATAAACCCCTGCAGGAGTTAAAGCGATAGGGGAAGAGCTTCTGTCAAAAAGCTTAACGCCAAGTTCATTTTCAAGATTAAGTATCTGCTTGCTTAATGCAGGCTGTGTGATATTCAATTTTTCCGCAACGGTAGAGAAATTAAGCTCTTGCGATAAAAGTATCGCATATTGCAATTGACGTGAATTCAAGTATATCACTCCTTTTTGTGATAGTATGATTTTACCCTATGACAAATAAAAAATCAATAGTAAATATTTTTTTGATTTTCCTCTTGACAAATATAAAAAATGTGGTATAGTATTACTTGTTGGTTATCGAATGCATAACTGATAAGAAATACTAAAAAGGAGAAAACAGTATGCCTTCTTCTCTTATCTATTTGGGAATCATGCTTGTTGTTATCGTAGTATGGTTCTCGCTTCTCAAACGTCCTATATATGAAGGCGTTCTTGTAAGCTTCTTGCTTTTGCTTACAATAACGAATACATGGGGTAACGTTTGGACGTATATTGACGACGCATTGTCTACCTCGTTGTTGTATACTATGGTTGCGTTCATTTCTATGTCGATAATTCTTACCGAAACTAAGATAATCGATAGCTGTATCGCAATAATTCTTTCGCTCATAGGCCGTGTAACCGGCGGTGCGGGCTATGCTTCCGTAATCGCAAGTGCGTTTATGGGTGCTCTTTCCGGTTCCGGCCCCGGTAACGTTATGGCTACCGGTGCAATAACAATACCTTTGATGAAACGTACCGGATTCCCTCCCGAGCTTGCCGCTAATATCGAAAGTAACTCGAGCTATATGGGCAATATGATCCCTCCCTCTACCAATATAGTTGCGGCATTGGGTGCGTTCCTTGCGCTCTATCCCGACAGCGGTATGACCAACGGTCAGTTCTGGATGATACTTTGGGGTGTTTCAATTTGGTTCATCTTACAGAGATTGGCTATGGTTTGGGCGTTCTGCAAGCATTATAAAGTTAAGCCCATGGCTAAAGAAGACCTTCCTGATTTTAAGGAAACTCTCAAGACCGGTTGGAAAGGTTTGCTTCTCCCCGTAATAATCATCGTACCTTTTATCCTCGATTATGCTCTTACCGACGGCTTCTTCACTGCACGTCTTGGTGCAGACGGAGCAAAGTATTTCTCGAAATCCGTTCTTCTCTTTGTCGGCGGTATTGCTACACTTTATACCTGCCTTGTTGCCGAAGACAAAAAACTTGTAAATTTCAACGGCATGTCGAAGATGTTTGCAAAGAGCGTTAAAACTATCGTTCCTTCTATCGCAGTTTGCGTATTCGGCTATATGATAGGTTCTCTCTTTGGTGAACTCGACGTTGCAGGCGAAATGGGAGAAATAATCTCTGCGTGGAACTTCGGCCATTTCGGAACAGTTGTTGCAATCTGCTTGATAACCTGTTTTATGGGTATGGTAATTCCCGGTTCGTCCCTTACCGTAATCTTTGGCCCGATGTTTATAACCGTTCTTGCAAATGCAGGATGCGATCCTATCCTTGCCGCTGCAATGCTTCCTTGCATCTGCGGTGTAATGTGCGGTATAACACCTCCTCTCGGATTGGGTATGTATGCAGGTATGACTTTGGCAAAATCCGATTTTAAAAAGACCTTCAACAATAACCTTTGGTGGGTTGCCGCACAGTTTATTCTTGAAGTTGTCGTTTTGATGGGCTGGCTCCCGATATTCGGAATGTAAAGGAGATTGTTATGAAGAATATATGCAGTAAAATTTCAAGCGTGATGAAGACCATCTTCGGTTACGGTGTAACTATCTGCCTTCTCGGCGGCGGTCTGACTTTCTTCGGATATATGGCAGCGTTGATAATCGGCGGCGAAACTGCAACCGAGATTTGCACGGTCATCTATAAAACGATCTTCCCTTATATCATCAAAGCATCCGTAATCCTTGTTCTCTTCGGTCTTCTTGCTATGTATCTTAACGGAGAAATGGCACTTAATTCCGAGAAAAAGAAAAAATAACCGTTTCAGCCTGACGTTTGATTTCGTCGGGCTGATTTTTTTGTTGAAATAGGGAAGCATAAGTGCTATAATGTCTTTGTAAAAAATATAAAGAGGTAAACTATGATTCCGAAAGATTATATAATAACAAAAATCGAGGGCGAATATGCCTATCTTCGTGAAATTAACGGCTCGAGTGACGATGAATTGTTCATAGCTCTTGCACTTCTTCCTCTCGGTGTCGATATCGGCACAAAACTGCATTATGAAATGCTTGAATATACGATCATAGAATAAAAATTTGCATTAAGTTATTGAAAATCGAATTTTACTGTGATATTATAAGTCCGATAATTATTTAACTCCTGCGGAGGAATTATAAAATGAGTATACGTATTGGTATTTACGGTTACGGTAACCTTGGAAGAGGTGTCGAATCCGCAATAAGACAAAATCCCGATTTAGAGCTTTGTGCGGTATTCACTCGCCGCGCACCCGAAACTTTAAAAATAAAAACCGAAGGCGTTCCCGTTTATCATGTTGATAAAGCGCCTGAGCTTGTAAACGATATCGACGTTATGATACTTTGCGGCGGCAGTGCGACCGACCTTCCCGTTCAAACGCCTGCGCTTGTAAAATATTTTAACGTCGTTGACAGCTTTGATACCCATGCCAGAATCCCCGAGCATTTTGCAAACGTAGATGAATCTGCAAAAGAATCGGGCAAGGTTGGTATAATCTCCTGCGGTTGGGACCCCGGTATGTTCTCCCTTAACCGCTTGTATGCTTCTGCGATCCTTCCCCAAGGAAAGGACTATACCTTCTGGGGTAAGGGTGTATCTCAAGGACATTCCGATGCAATAAGGCGCATCGAAGGCGTTCTTGATGCAAAACAGTATACAATCCCCGTCGATAGCGCTCTCGAAGCGGTAAGAAGCGGTACTAACCCCGAGCTTTCCACAAGAGAAAAGCATATCCGTGAATGCTTTGTCGTTGCAGAAGAAGGTGCAGATAAGGCACGTATCGAGAATGAAATCAAAACAATGCCTAACTATTTTGCGGATTACGATACGACGGTTCATTTCATAACGCTTGAGGAATTAAAGCGTGACCATGGCGGAATCCCTCACGGCGGTTTTGTAATAAGAAGCGGAAAGACAGGCTTTGATTCCGAAAACAGCCATATTATCGAATATAGCTTGAAATTGGATTCCAACCCCGAATTTACTGCATCGGTAATCGTAGCTTATGCACGTGCGGCATACCGCCTTAATAAAGAAGGTGCTTCGGGTTGTAAGACCGTGTTCGATATTGCACCTGCGTATTTAAGCATGTCCACCCCCGAAGAGCTTCGAGCAAAACTGCTTTAATGTAAAAAAATGATATGACATTTCGGATAAAATATGTAGGTTTTGTTCGAAATGTCATATTGACAATATTTGCGTCGTATGTTATAATTTTTGAAATAAATACGCAAGGATAAATGCTTGCGTTTTTTGTAAAAAAGAGGTACTGTATGTCTGCAATGATCAAGCACAAATTCATCTCGTCTGCTACGCATCCTACGTTCGATGTTAACACCGAGGGTGTTTTTTCCTCTTTTTCCTATTTGCTCCCCGAAAATAATGAATATTGTATTTTTCCCGGCTTTTGCGATGTGCATGTGCATTTTCGTGAACCGGGTTTTTCTTATAAAGAGACGATTGCTTCGGGCTCTCGTTCGGCGGCTCGCGGCGGATATACCGCTGTCTGCACAATGCCGAACCTAAACCCCGTTCCCGACAGCAAGGAAAATCTTGCTTTACAGCTTGAATTAATAGAACGTGATTCTGTAATAAACGTCTATCCCTATGCGGCAATAACCGTTAATCAAGCAGGTAACGAGCTTGCGGATATGGAATCGCTTGCCGTTGATGCAATCGCCTTTTCCGATGACGGAAGGGGAGTGCAGAGCGACGAAATGATGCGGAAAGCTATGATAAAGGCAAAATCGCTCGGCAAAATGATAGTTGCGCATTGTGAAGTGAATTCACTCCTTAAGGGGGGATATATCCACGACGGCGTTTATGCAAAAGAGCATAACCACCGTGGAATTTGCTCTGCAAGCGAATACGAGCAAATAATACGTGATATAAAGCTTGCAAAAGAAACAGGCTGTAAATACCACGTCTGCCATATCTCGGCAAAGGAAAGCGTCGAGGCAATAAGACAAGCAAAAAAAGACGGCGTGGATATAACCTGCGAAACAGCACCTCACTATCTTGTTATGGACGATAGCGACCTTCAAGAGGACGGCAGATTCAAAATGAATCCTCCGCTTCGAGGCAGGGAAGACAGACTTGCACTTATCGAAGGTATTTGCGACGGAACTATCGATATGATAGCGACCGACCACGCACCCCATTCAGCAGAGGAAAAATCCAAAGGACTTGAAAAGAGCGCCTTTGGTATCGTAGGCTTGGAAACGGCACTGCCTGTGCTTTATACCAAATTAGTCAAGACGAATATCGTTACGCTCGAAAAATTAGCGGACCTTCTCTGTATCAATCCCAGAAAGAGGTTCGGTATCCCGATGGGCGACGATATAACCGTTTGGAATCTTAATAAGGAATTCACGGTAGACCCTGAAGAATTCCTCTCAAAAGGAAGAGCAACACCCTTCCTCGGCGAAAAACTTTTCGGTGTTTGCGAACTCACCGTTTGTAACGGTGAGGTCGTCTATAAGAACGAAA